>CAMWRR010000037.1 GCA_947176715.1 uncultured Rikenellaceae bacterium
GTAGGGGCCCTCACCCATCAGATAAAGAGCCTCGACATGAGCCTCAAACTCGTAAAATAACAGTATGTCCGAGAGCTTCGGACAAAAACGACAATACCAACCATGAGAAAATTTTTAATAGCGGCCGCGGCCTCGTTGACGGCCATCGCATCTACGGCCCAGAGCAATCTGCTCTCGGGTGTCACCTCCATGGGCGACGGAGAACACTACGCCGTAGTGGAGAACGGCACAATAAAGCTCTACGACTACGCCACCTCCACCGCGAGCGAGACGGTGTTCGACGCCTCGGAGCACACCCCCGCCATACGTTTCAGCAGCTACTTCTTCAGCCCCGACGAGAGCAAGATAATGCTCGTCACCGACGTGGAGCCGGTCTATCGCCACTCGTTCAAGGCGCAATACTACGTATTCGACCGTGTGGACGGCACGTTGCGTCCGCTCTCTGCCGGCGGCGCACAACAGGTGGCCACCTTCTCGCCCGACGGCACCAAGGCGGCGTTCGTGCGCGACAACGACCTCTACTGGGTAGACCTTGCCGCCGATGAGTTCGTCGAGCACCGCATAACCGACGACGGCAGGTTCAACTATGTTCTCAACGGCATCCCCGACTGGGTGTACGAGGAGGAGTACTCGTTCGCCCGCGCCTACGAGTGGTCGCCCGCATCGGACTACATAGCCTACATGCGCACCGACGAGGAGAGGGTGCTCCAGTACGACATGAATGTCTTCGACGGCAAGCTGTACCCCACCGTCTACCGGTTCAAATACCCCAAGGCGGGACAGATGAACTCCATAGTGACCGTGCACGCCTACGACATAGCCGCCGATAAGAGCGTAGAGATGGAGACGGGCGACGCCTCCGACCGTTACATCCCGCGCATAATGTGGGCCGGCGACAGGCTCGCGGTAGCCAACCTCAACCGTCTGCAGAACCAGCTCGACCTCCTGCTCTGCGACCCCGCCACCGGAGAGAGCCGCGTGATATACCACGAGGAGGACGACCGTTACATCGACCGCGTGGGCGACGACACCTTCACCTTCCTCGGCGACGGCGACCGCTTCCTTGTATTCAACGAGTCGACAGGTTACAGACATCTACACCTGTACAGCAGAAGCAAAGGTTACATGGGTCCCGTGACATCGGGCGACTACGAGGTGACCGACCTTTTGGGCGTAGACGAGAAAAAGGGGACCGTTTACTACATGTCCACCGAGGCATCTCCGCTCAAACGCGACCTCTACACCGTGAAGCTCAACGGCAAAGGCAAAAAACGCCTCACCGGCGGCGACGGCACCTACCGCATAGTGCCCTCCAAAGGATTCAACTACTACATATCGTATTTCAGCTCGGCCGACACCCCCACCGTAGTGACCCTCTGCAAAGGCGACGGCAAACCCGTACGCAAGCTCTACGAGAACGCCGCCCTCAAACAGGCCGCCGACGAGGGACGCCTGCCCCTCAAGAGGTTCTTCACCTTCGAGAACGAGACCGGCCTGTCGCTCAACGGCTACATGCTCTTCCCGCCCGACTTCGACTCCACCAAGGTATACCCCCTCTTCATGACCCAGTACAGCGGTCCCGGCTCGCAACGCGTGGCCGACAGCTGGGGCACCGACTGGGAGGCGGGGCTGACGTCGCACGGCTATATCGTGGCCTGCGTGGACGGTCGCGGCACCGGATTCCGCGGCGAGGAGTTCCGCAAGTGCACCTACGGCGACTTAGGCCGTCACGAGGTGGAGGACCAGATAGCCGCGGCACGCTATCTCGGCTCGTTGCCATACATAGACTCCTCGCGCATAGGCATATACGGATGGAGCTTCGGCGGATTCATGGCCCTCAACTGCATACTCAAAGGCAACGACGTATTCAAGATGGCCATAGCCGTGGCCCCCGTCACCAACTGGCGCTACTACGACACCATATACACCGAACTATACAACGGTCTGCCTCAGGACAACCCCGAAGGATACGACCAGAACTCGCCCATCAACTTCGCCGACCGCCTCAAAGGCAAACTTCTGCTCGCGCACGGCACCGGCGACGATAACGTCCACATACAGAACAGCTATCAGATGATAGAGGCCCTCACCGCCGCCGAAAAACCTTTCGACATGGCCATATACCCCGACCAGAACCACGGCATGGGCCACGACAGGAAACACCTGATAAACAAGTGTATGCAATATGTCATAGACAATCTCTAATAAGAGACAAGCATAGTTTGAAGAGGGGCCGTTTATGAAGAGCTATTTCGTAAACGGCCCCTCTTTTATTATATGACGAAAGGGCTATTATCGCCGCTCGGCAAAACCGCTATATGCGTGCCCGAGCGGAGCGAGGAGGGTCGGGCGCAATCTCCCGTAGCGAGGAGGTCAGGCACAGTCCCCGCTTCCCTGCCCCTTTCCGGGAAGAGCGCGGCATGCAGAAAATTCCCCACACGAAAGGCCGCTTACAGGTCGGCGAAGATGTCAGGCACAACTCCTACCGGCGGCCTTGAAGCGTAGCGAAGATACCGCCCGGGGTACACCTCGCGCACAAAAAAGGCCGTACCCGAAACAGGCACGGCCTCGCTATTGGGGCATATCCGTTATTCTATCTCCATCATAACGGCTCCGGACGGAACCGCATCGCCCTCATTGACGAAAATACGTTTCACCGTACCTGCAACCGGGGTAGAGAGGTTGTTCTCCATCTTCATGGCTTCGAGCACTACGACATCCTGTCCTGCCGACACGGTATCGCCCGGGGCCACAAGGAATTTGAACACCTTGCCGGGCATGGGGGCCTCTATGGCGGTACCCGTTATCACTATCTTCTCCGCTACGACGGGTGCGGCCGCCTTCTCCTCGGCTACCGCCTCCGCAGCGTGCGAGGCCTTGTAGGCTTCGGTCTTGACCTTGGTGAGGTAGTCCTTGGCTACCGCGGGGAATAGCTCGAGCAGGAGCACCTCTTTCTCGTTCTCGGCCAGCTTGACGCCTCCGCACTCCTCCAGAGAGGGGTTGGGCTGCATCTTGTACTTGCTCACGTCGTATGGGGTCTCCTCGCTCACGCCGGTTATCTGCTTGCGGAACGCAGGATCCACCGGCACGGGCGTGTGTCCGTATTCGCCCTTGACGAGGGCCACGAACTGGTTGGAGGTGTTGCTGTACATGGGCTTGCCCTTCTTGAGCGACATGGCGCAGTTGACAGCCTGTGCACCCACTATCTGGCTGGTGGGGGTCACAAGGGGAGGCAGACCGGCGTCGAGACGTACGCGCGGTATGAGGAGCATGGCGTTGTTGAGGATACTCTCGCTGCCGAGCTGCTTTAGCTGGGCCACCATGTTGGTGTACATGCCGCCGGGTATCTCGGCGTTCTTGACCAGCTCGTTGGGAGCGGGGAAGTTGAAGTGGGCCTCTATCTTGTGGCAGGCGTCGACGAGCGTAGCCTCGTCCTCCTTGCGGGCCGCCTCCACGGCGCGGTCGAACTGCGCCTCTATCTCGGCGGGGAGCGCGTCGGTAAGGGGGTTGAACGGCACGGGGAACTGCTTTACGGCGTCGAACTGTTCCAGCTCCTTGCGTATGCCCACCAGCTCGGCGTTTATCTTGGCCACGGCTTCCATATTTATATCCAGCTCCACGCCCATCTTCTTGCAGAAGATGTAGACCAGCTCTATGGCCGGGGCGGCGGGACCTCCGGCGAAGTTCCATATATTGGTATCGACCACATCGACCCCTGCGTTGATGGCCGCCACCACCGATGCCAAACCGTAGCCGGGGGTGCAGTGGGTGTGGAAGTCGACGGGCACCGGAAGCTCCTTCTTGAAGAGCTTAACGAGGGTAGATACCCGTTTGGGCGGTATGAGGCCGCTCATGTCCTTTATGGTTATCATGTCGGCACCCTGAGCCACCATCTGACGGGCCTTGTCGAGGAAGTAGGCGTCGGTGAAGACCTTTTTGGGGAGCTTGCGTCCGGTGAACAGAGCCTTGATGCGCTCGCCCGCAGTGAAGCGGGGGTCGACGGTGTAACATACGGCACAGTCGGCTATGCCGCCGTACTGTTTGACATATTTTATGGTAGACTTGACGTTATCCACATCATTCAGGGCGTCGAATATACGCATTATGCCCAGCCCCGACTCTATGGCATTGCGGCAGAAGCCGTCTATTATCTCATCGCTGTAAGGGGCGTAACCGAAGAGGTTGCGTCCGCGCGAGAGTGCCGTCAGCTTAGAGGCGTCGCCCACCGCGGCCTTGATGCTCTCCAGACGCCTCCACGGATTCTCGCCCAAAAAGCGCATCACCGAGTCGGGCACCGCTCCGCCCCACACCTCCATTGCGTAGAAACGGGCGTCTTTATAATAGGGTAACACACGTTCCACCTGGCTCTGATTCAAGCGGGTGGCGAAAAGAGACTGCTGACCGTCGCGCAAGGTGAGGTCTCTGATTAACAGCTTTGCCATTTTTTTACGATTCTTTGATTGTTAATGATTTAACAAATATAATAACAATTTTCGTTCCGACAATAGGTCGCAGCCATATTTTAGGTGCAGCCCCCCCTGAACGCATCTGTTTTTCGGGCGGAGGGCAGACCGACTGTCGCAATAGACCTGCGTTACGACAGTTTGAAGAATATGGAATGCGGCTCGGCAAAACCGAAGCAAAATTCATTCCTCGGTTTCCTTTGGCTTTGCGCTCGCCTTTCACTATATTTAAATAATATAGGATGCGGCTCGGCAAAACCGAAGGAAAATTCATTCTTCATTTTCCTTTGGCTTTGCGCTCGCCTTTCACTATATTTGTAAAAATGTAGCATACTTATAAATTTATCATATTATGAAGAGACTGTTACTATTGCTCGCATTGGTAGGGTTCATGGCAGGATGCGGGAAGTCCGACAACGGAGGAGTCGGGTCGGACGAGATCGTTTTTGACGAATCGGACATAAAGATCACCTTGGAGGGCGGCTACAAACAAGTACGTTTCACCGCGGGCGACAGCTGGAGCGCGGAGGTGATATTCGACGGCGGCTCCGAGGAGCGATGGCTCACCGTATCGCCCACCTCCGGCGAGGCCGGGCTGGTGAAAATGAGGGTGACCCTCGCCCCCAACACCGGCAAGGAGGCACGCTCGGCCAGCATAGTGATAACGAGCGGAAAGGTGCGCCAAAGCATAGATATAACTCAGGCCGGCACCGACACCCCCACCAACGGCGAGTATGAGGATGTCTCCGGCACCGACCCCGACGACCCCGACGACCCCGCCGACGATGACGACGACAGCGACGACAACAGCTACACCGGCGACCTCACCGGAGACATGCCCGACAACGAGATATGGTACCTCTCCACCAACGGCTATAAGGCCGTATGCAACTACGACGGCTTCGGCGTGCAGATACTCTCCGAGACCTACAAGAACGGCAAAGGGGTGATAAAATTCAGCGGCACAGTTAAGGTTATAGAGACGTACGCATTTGAAGAGAATCTCAGAAGTATCAGAATACCGGAGAGTGTCACGAAGATTGGGAATCATGCGTTCCTCAATTGCTTTAACCTTAAGGAAATCACTATTCCGAACAGTGTCACATCTATCGGCGACGGAGCTTTTCAAAATTGTTGGGCTTTGACAAAGGTCAAGATGTCCGAGAACATTACCTCTATAGGCTCTTCGGCATTCTCAAATTGCGAAGACCTGAAAGAGTTAAACATACCAAGAGGTGTGAAGTATATAGATATTTGTGCATTTATCAATTGTACCTCCTTGACGGATATTATTATACCTGAAGGGATGGAATCTTTAGGAGCTGGTGTATTTTCAGATTGTGTAAATCTGGTAAGTGCGACCATTCCGGGAAGCGTAACTACAATGGAAGCTAGTATTTTCAGTGACTGCAGTAGCTTGAAAAACGTAACGCTAACAGACGGACTTACTGTTATTGGTCAATCAATGTTTTGGGGCTGCACAAGTTTAACGAACATTACAATACCTCGCAGCGTAAAATCTATAGGAAACTCTGCATTTAAAGACTGTACAAATCTGAGTAGCGTTGTAATATCCGAGGGTGTTGAATCTATAGGTAGTTCTGCATTCTATGATTGTACCGGTTTGACGAGCATTACAATCCCCGCGAGTATCACATCCCTTGAATATGAGGCATTCAAGGAATGTACTGGTTTAAAAGAGATATATTGCAAAAGCACTACACCGCCGTCATTGGGTAGCTACATATTTGAAAACACCGCCGAGACACTGAAAATATACGTACCGCGAGCAAGTGTGGACACCTATAAAACGAACTCTAATTGGAAAAAATACGTAGATCGTATCTTCGGTTACGATTTCTGATTATATCAAACCTAAAGCATAAACGCAACAGCGCGGCCCCTTTCTGTCAGGAGCCGCGCTATTTTTATCTGCCTTTCAGCCGTTTAGAACTTGAACCGCACTCTCAGTGCCGCCTGGTCCCACATGGTGCTGGTGGTGAAGTTTATTGCGGGACGGTAGTCGAGGGCGAGGGCTATCGGGGTGCCTTTGAAGTCGTATTCGAAGCCCACGTTGGGGTCTACGCCGAATGCGAAGTCGGTGTCGCGGTGTTTGCCTACGTTATTGGCGCCGAGGTTGATACCGCCGCCGGCATAGAAGTTGAGGTTGGTCACCAAGGGTATATGGTACTGATAGAGGGCTACGAACATGGGGGCGCGATGCGAGATGTTGTAGTCGAAGTCGGCCTCTATGGCGCTACGTTCGGTGATAAAGTGTTTGACACCTACGCCGAAATAACCGCCCATGTTGAGAGACACGGAGGTACGCGACTGTGCCGATGCCGTGGTCACGACACCCACGAGCATGAAAAGCGTGCTTAACGCGATTGTAAGATGTTTTTTCATAGTGGCTTGTTTTTAATGTGCTATAAAAATAATTTTACCGACCGTCATACGCGGAGCCTCCGTGACAACGACCTTTAGAACGTCACAACAATAACAGTGCCACACTTTCGCAGAGTAAGACATAATCCCGTCTGCCGCACGGTTCTGCCCGAATCATTGCCGACAACCGTCCGAACCGTTATCTTCGCATACCGACACCGAAAAAAAGAGCTGTGCGTGTCAGGGGAGAGCGGGCGTCAATCCTCCTCCTTGCGTCTTTTGCCTTTGTTTCCCTCTATCACTATCACGAACTCCCCTTTGGGCGGATGTCCGGCGAAATGTTCGAGCAACTCTTGCGCGGTGCCTCTTACGGTCTGCTCGAACTTCTTGGATATCTCGCGCGAGACGGATATCATGGGGTTATGGGGGAAGTATTCGGCTATGGCTTCGAGAGTCTTGACCACCCGATAGGGCGATTCGTAGAGTACGATGGTGCGCGGCTCCTCCGCAAGACGCAAGAACGCCGTGCGTCGTCCCTTCTTCTGCGGCAGGAAGCCCTCGAAGCAGAAACGGTCGCATGGCAGGCCGCTGTTAACGAGCGCGGGGACGAAAGCGGTAGGGCCGGGCAGAGTCTCCACCTCTATACCGCGCTCCACACAGCTTCTCACCAGCATGAAGCCGGGGTCCGAGATGCCCGGGGTGCCGGCATCGGAGACGAGGGCCACGGTAAGCCCACGCTCTATGGTGTCGGCTATGCGTTCGGTGGCCGCGTGTTCGTTGAATTTGTGGTACGACTGCAGAGGCTTGCTTATGCCCAGATGGTCGAGAAGCACCGACGAGGTGCGCGTATCTTCGGCCAGTATGAGGTCTGCCGCACGCAACGTCTCCACCGCGCGCAACGTTATGTCGCCGAGGTTGCCCACCGGCGTAGGTACTATGAACAGTTTGGACATGGCGTCAGATGAATTTCGCGGACAACACCTCCACCAACATGTCTATGGCTCGGCTGTCGCTCTTCTGCGGATAGTGCTCCTGTATGTAGAGTACAGCCATGTCGAAGTCGCCCGTAGCCTCCAACGCCTCCATCATGTCGAGGCATGTCTCCGTGTCGCCGTGACACAGCTCGTCGGCCACCGCCACCAGACGCTCCCGCCCCAACCGTGCCGCGAGCGACCTGTCGTCGGCGAGCATGCGCTCCAGCCGCGTAGGCTCGGGCAGTATGGGTTCGGCGCTGAGGGTTATCTCCTCGACCGGGTCGTGACGCTCCTCTTTGCCGGCATCATCCGTATCGGCTATTATGACAGTCTCCTCTACAGCCTCAGGCTCCCCCTCCGTCACCTCGGCGGCAGGCTCCTCCGCCTCCTCGGCGGCATCCTCTTCCTCGTCGGCAAGCACATCCGGCTCCTCTTCGACGAGGGCTGTTCCGGCAACCTCCGGGCTCTCCGGCTCCTCGGGCGACGGCTCGTCCTGCACCGCAGATCGAGGCTCCTCTGCAGGCTCGGGCTCCTCTACCGGCTCACGGGAGCTAACAGGCTCACTCGGGCTATCGACCGGCGCGGGAGGGGTGTCGACCGGCGCGGGGGGTGTTTCGGCCCAAGGCAGGGTCACCTCCGCCAACCGGCTGTCGCGCTCTTTCGTCTCCGGCCGCTCGCACTCAGGCTCCACGGCATCGGACGGCGCATCATCGGCCGCCTCTTGCGTGACATCGGCAGACAGGGCCTTTTCAGGCTCGGCGGCAACGGACAGCGAGGGCGTCGCTACCGGCATGGACAACACCTCGTCGTAGAGGTCGCGCAACGCGGCTACTACCATGTCTCTGTCGAGAGCGCGCATACCGCCCTCTTCGATAGCGGATGCCAGAAGTGTGCGTATTTTATCGATCTGCCGGAGCGTCAGGTCTGTCATAACTCAATAGTCGGTTAAAAAATTCGTAACGAAGATACGGAACGGACGAGGGCGAAAGCAAGGCCGCCTGCATATTGCCAACAGAGGTATCTTCCACGGAGTCAAAGATACGAAAAATCACACCGATATTAGCAAAATCTGAAAATAATTTTTATCTTTGGCTCGTATTGCCTCGTGCCGTGAAGCGTGTTACGGACACGACAGACATCGGGGCCGCACATAATTTATTCGGCTCTCGGGCGCGACATCGGTCCGCCGCCCGTAAGACGAAAGCGGTCGAGAACCGGAAAGATACCATAATGTAAAACGCCCTCGGAGCGGCTTCCCTGTACGCGAAAAGGACAAACAATACTAACGAACTATTCAATAAAAGATGCAATCATCAAAAAGACCGACCAAAATCGGAGTATTCTACGACGGCAATTTCCTGTTGCACACATCCAATTACTACAACTACATCCATCCTCAGAAGAGACGTCTGAGCATAGGCGGCATACACAGGTTTCTGCGTAGCCACATAGCCTCTATGGATCAGATAAGCGAGGCGCTATGCTCGGTGGTGGAGGCCCACTACTTCCGCGGACGTCTCAACGCCGCCGAGGCATCGCAGCGCGGCAACCAGTTGTACAACGACCGTGTGTTCGACGATATACTTATGTCGGAGGGGGTGCAGACCCACTATCTCCCCCTGCGTAACCTTTTCGGACGCAAAGAGGAGCGCGGAGTGGACGTATGGCTCTCGCTCGAGGCTTACGAGCTGTCGATAATACGCGACCTCGACATAGTGGTGCTCGTGGCATCCGACACCGACTACGTGCCCCTCGTACGCAAGCTCGTGGGCCGCGGCGTACGCGTATTCCTCATGAGCTGGGAATTCGAGTACACCAACGAGGACGGCAACAAGGTGGTGACACGCACATCTCACGAGCTCTCCAACGTGGCTACGGTCACCCTGCCCATGCACGAGATAATAGAAGAGGGGTTCGCCGAGGAGAACCCGGTGATAAACGGCATGTTCGTAGCCGAGGGTCGCAGCGTGGCCGTGCAGACCGTAAGAAAAGAGCGTAGCGACATCCTCTCGCTCAAAAACGGATACGGCTTCATACGCTACCCCAACAACAACCTATTCTTCCACTATCAGAACGTAGTGGGCGACTTTACCGACCTCAAGGTGGGCGACACGGTGGAGTTTGTCATAGACAAAAACTCCGAGGGTCAGGACATAGCCAAGAGCGTGAAGAGGATAGACTCTATGGATTCGGGGCTCGACGAGTTCGACGACTGGGACTCGGACGCCATACTGAAAGATATCAAGAGATAGTTATATATACGGGATTCTATCCGCTCCACCGGACAGGATAGGCTCCGTCATAACGACAAATATCATGCGGGAGGGTTTTGTCGCCCTCCCATTTTCATAAAAGCGAGATGAAACAATATCACCGTCTGTTGGAGACCATAATGTCGGAGGGGGTGCGGCGAGGCGACCGTACCGGAACCGGCACGTTGAGCATATTCGGGCATCAGATGAGGTTCGACCTGAGCGAGGGATTCCCGCTTATGACCACCAAGAAGCTGCATCTGCGTTCCATAATACACGAGCTGTTGTGGTTTCTGTCGGGAGACACCAACATAGCCTATCTGCACGATAACGGCGTGACGATATGGGACGAGTGGGCCGACGAGAACGGCGACCTCGGACCCGTATACGGCCACCAGTGGCGCAGTTGGCCTACCCCCGACGGCGGCACCGTCGACCAGATAAGCGGCGTAGTAGACCAGATAAGGCGTAACCCCGAGTCGCGCCGTCTGATAGTGTCGGCATGGAACGTGGCCGAGGTCGACAAGATGGCCCTGCCGCCGTGTCACACCCTCTTTCAGTTCTACGTGGCCGAGGGGAGGCTGTCGTGTCAGCTCTACCAGCGGTCGGCCGACGTATTCCTCGGGGTGCCTTTCAACATAGCGTCATACGCGTTGCTGACAATGATGATGGCTCAGGTGACAGGACTCAAGCCGGGAGAGTTCGTACACACCACCGGCGACACCCACATATATCTCAACCACCTCGAACAGGTACGCGAACAGCTGTCGCGCACACCCCGACAGCTTCCCATAATGAAGCTAAACCCCGACATAACCGACATATTCAAATTCCGTTACGACGACTTCTCCCTTGAAAACTACGACCCCCACCCCCCAATAAAAGCCCCCGTCGCAATATAGGGGGGGGTCACGGACCCCCTCTTGATAAACTATACCTCGGG
>CAMWRR010000038.1 GCA_947176715.1 uncultured Rikenellaceae bacterium
GGTCTACAACAGATACGTCGAGTGTCGGAACACGGAACGCCATACCGGTGAGTTTGCCGTTGAGGGCGGGGATAACCTTGCCTACTGCCTTAGCGGCGCCGGTAGACGAGGGGATGATGTTGCCCGCAGCCGCACGACCGCCGCGCCAGTCTTTCAGAGAGGGACCGTCGACGGTCTTCTGAGTGGCGGTGGTAGCGTGAACAGTGGTCATAAGACCCTCTACGATACCGAACTTATCGTTGATAACCTTAGCCAAGGGAGCCAAGCAGTTGGTGGTGCAAGATGCGTTAGACACGATGGTCTGACCAGAGTAGGTCTTGTTGTTCACACCCATAACGAACATGGGGGTGTCGTCCTTCGAGGGAGCCGACATAACAACGCGTTTGGCACCTGCTTCTATGTGTTTGCCAGCAAGCTCTTTGGTGAGGAAGAGACCGGTAGACTCAACTACATACTCTGCACCTACCTCGTTCCATTTGAGATCTTTGGGGTCGCGCTCTGCAGTGACGCGTATAGTCTGACCGTTAACAACCAGCTGGCCGTCCTTGATGTCGATAGAACCGTCGAACTTGCCGTGGATGGTGTCGTAACGGAGCATGTAAGCCATATATTCGACAGGGATAAGGTCGTTGATACCTACAACCTCGATGTCCCCTTTAGTCATTGCCGCACGGAAGACCAAACGACCGATACGGCCGAAACCGTTAATACCAATTTTGATTTTAGACATAACTGTATGTTTTTAAGTGTTATTCCCAATATTACAATCGACACGCAATCAAACGATTACCCTCTGCCGACACACTTTAAGTGTTATTCTTATCACACTTACCGACGCGCAAATTTACAATTTTTTTATGACAATGAAACAATTTGACCGTTTTTTTAACGTCGGAACAATCGGCCGGCAACAACCGAGACGGCAACAGCTCCGCACCGTACAAACTTACAGCGTAGCGTCGCGCAACAGTTTTATAGAACGACGCGTCTGTTGTCTTATGTATATGGTATGACCGATGCTCTCGCGCTCCACCACATCCCATGTGTAGCCCCTGATGGTGAGCAGTTCGAGATTGTCGTTGTAACGCACGTTGAAGTCGTGTTTGAGGTCGGCGATAAGGTCGTCGAAATAGCGCGATGCGTCGACACTGACGCTGATACGCACGGCCGAACTCTGCACCAGATTGACCCTCTGGCGGTGTCGGTTGAGCGCGGCGAACACCTTCTCTAACGACTCCTCCAGAGCGAACGAGAAGTCCTTAGGCTCCACCGATAGCAACACCTGCGACCGTTTGAGTATCAGCACCGGCACGCGCGGGGGCACGTAATCGTCCCACCGGCAGATGCAGCTGCCCGGCTTGTCGGGGGCGCCGAACGGACGCACATAAAGCGGTATATTCTTGTTTTGTAGCGGTTTTATGGTCTTGGGGTGTATGATTTGGGCGCCGCTGTATGCCAGCTCCACGGCATCCACGTAGGAGAGGCGCTCTATCAGCGTTACGTCGCGGAAGATGCGCGGGTCGGCGCTCAGTATGCCGTCCACGTCTTTCCATATCGTCACGCTCTCGCATCCGAGCATGGAGGCCACCGCCGCGGCCGTATAGTCGGAACCCTCGCGTCCGAGTGTGGTGGCCCGTCCATCGCGCGTGCCGCCTATGAAGCCCTGCATCACGAACATGTCGGCGCCGCACTCCAACGCCTTGCGCAGACGCTCCGCCGACTCGTCGAAGTCGACCGTGGCGTCGCGGTAACGGTCGTCGGTCACGAGACACTCGCGCATATCCACACGCACAGCCCCCACTCCGCACTGGCGGGCATACGAGGCCACTATGGCCGTCGACATCAGCTCGCCGTAGCTCACCGTGGCGTCGTACATCATGTCGTAACTCTCAGTCACAGACTGACGCAACAACCTCTCCTCCAGCTCGGAGAAGATGTCGTAGAAGAGGTCGCGCTCCTGCAACGACAAGTCGTCCATTATCTCCTCGTGAGAGGCCTTTATCGCCTCCAGACGCACGCGCACGGCCTCCCTGTCGCCGTTCATGGCATGAGAGAGCGCATCCTCCAACGCGTTGGTAGTCTTGCCCATAGCCGACACGACCACCGCCAACGGCTCCCCTACTCTACCCGTTATGTCGATAAGATTCCTGACACCGGCGCCGTTACGTACCGAAGCGCCTCCGAACTTATATACCTTCATCTCAAAAATATTCCGAAATCAATCTAAAACCACACCATAACACACTACGCATCAATAGCATAAAGACAATCACAAGAGATCACCACCCGCCGTCTTGCCTCTGCCGCGGAACACCGAGCACACCACCGCCGCAGCCACCCCCACGTTAAGCGATTCGCCGGTGGGGCGACCCTCGGGATAGGAGGGTATCAGAAGACGGTGCGTCACCTTTGCGGCCACCGGGCCACTTATGCCGTTACCCTCGTTACCCATGATTATCAAGCCGTTATCAGAGAGGCCGGCGGTGTAGATGTCATCTCCGTCGAGAAAGGTGCCGTAGACGGGAACGCCATCGCCCGCCGCCCGCTCTATCAACGGCTCCAACGGCGCGTAACGCACGCTCACGCGGCATAACGACCCCATAGTGGCCTGCACCGTCTTGGCGTTGTAGAGGTCCGCCGTAGAGGGCGAACAGATTATATGCTCTATGCCGAACCAGTCGGCCGCGCGTATTATAGTGCCGAGGTTGCCCGGGTCCTGCACACCGTCGAGCACGAGCACCAGACCGTCGCGCCACGCCGCATCGTACGGCTCCGCCTCGCGCTTGCGCATAACGGCCAGCACCTGTGACGGACTTTTCAGATGCGACATGCGCGCCATAACGGCGGGCGACACCCTCTCGACCGGCACCGCAAACGACGCATCCCCGGTGACATACACCGCTTCGGCCTCCATGCCTCCCGCCAAGAGGTCGCCCACCAGCTTGGCCCCCTCGGCCACGAAGAGACCGCTCTCGTCGCGACAGCGTTTGTCGCGCAGAGACCTCACGAACGCCACGCGGGCTTTTGTCGGCTCATTTGTCATCACTGCATTAAAATTTCTGTCGGGAACAGGAGTCAAACATCTATGTAAAAACCCGTTACGTCTGCATTTGCCCTATCGGTCCCGCCGAATGATTTTGCTAAGATAAAAATAATATTTAATTTTGTATTTTAGATAAAGCATATAGCTATGACGTCTAAAAAATCTACCTTGATCCTCGAGGACGGTTCAACGTTTGAAGGTTACGCGTTTGGAGCCGCTCGGGGGGTATCGGGCGAAATCGTTTTCAACACCGCTATGACAGGCTATCCCGAGAGCCTCACAGATCCGTCATACAGCGGTCAGATCTTAGTCATCACATACCCGTTGGTCGGCAACTACGGCGTGCCTCCCAAGACGATCGACGAGAAGCTGGGGCTCCCCCGCTTCTTCGAGTCGGACAGGATTCACATCAAGGCCCTCGTGGTATCGGACTACTCGTTCAACCACAGCCACTGGAACGCCGTGCAGAGCCTCGACGAGTGGCTTAAAGAGTACGACATCCCCGCCATCTACGGCATCGACACCCGTGCGGTCACCAAAATCATACGTGAGCACGGCGTGATGTTGTCGAAAGTGGTGCCCGAGGGGTGCGAAGCTCCGGCCGAATTCCACGACCAGAACAAAGAGAACCTCGTAGCGCAGGTATCTCCCAAGGAGGTGACCACCTACGGCGACGGCCCCCACAAGGTGGTGCTGGTCGATTGCGGAAGCAAGAACAACATCATCAGATGCCTCGTCAACCGCGGCGCAACCGTCACCCGCGTGCCGTGGGACTACGACTTCACCTCGCTCGACTACGACGGCGTGATGCTCTCCAACGGCCCCGGCGACCCGCAGATGTGCCGCGCCACGGTCGAAAACATACGCAAGGCCATAGCCATAGGCAAGCCCATATACGGAATATGCCTCGGCCACCAGCTGCTCTCGATAGCGGCGGGAGCCACCACATACAAACTGAAATACGGACACCGTAGCCACAACCAGCCCGCCCTCATGTCGGGCACTCCCAACGCGGTGATAACGTCGCAGAACCACGGCTTCGCGGTAGACACCGCGGCCCTGCCCGACGAGTGGGAGCCCTACTTCACCAACCTCAACGACGGCACCAACGAAGGCATACGCCACAAGAGCAAGCCTTTCTTCTCGGTGCAGTTCCACCCCGAGGCGACGGGCGGCCCCGACGACACCGAATTTCTTTTTGACAAATTTATAGAGAACATCGAAAATGCAAAAAATAAATAAAGTCATACTGTTGGGCTCCGGCGCCCTCAAGATAGGCGAGGCGGGCGAGTTCGACTACTCGGGCTCTCAGGCGCTCAAGGCCCTCAAGGAGGAGGGGATAAGCACGGTGCTCATCAACCCCAACATAGCTACGGTACAGACCTCGGAGAACATCGCCGACAAGGTCTACTTCCTGCCGGTGACCCCCGAATATGTCGAGGACATCATAGAGAAAGAGCGTCCCGACGGCATATTGCTGGCGTTCGGCGGCCAGACGGCCCTCAACTGCGGCGTGAAGCTCTACGAGAGCGGCGTGCTGGAGAAATACAACGTCAAGGTGCTCGGCACCCCCGTACAGGCCATCATCGACACCGAGGACCGTGAGAAGTTCGTGGAGAAACTCGACCAGATCGACGTCAAGACCATCAAGAGCGAGGCGGTGACCTCCACCGAAGATGCCAAGCGGGTGGCCGCAGAGTTAGGCTATCCCGTCATAGTGCGCGCGGCCTACACATTGGGCGGTCTCGGCTCGGGCTTCGCCGACAACGAGGAGGAGCTGGAGGTGCTCGCCCGCAAGGCTTTCACCTACTCTCCCCAGTTGCTGGTGGAAAAATCGCTCAAGGGATGGAAAGAGGTGGAGTACGAGGTGGTGCGCGACAAGTACGACAACTGCATCACCGTCTGCAACATGGAGAACTTCGACCCGCTGGGCATACACACCGGCGAGAGCATCGTAGTGGCCCCCTCGCAGACGCTCACCAACTCGGAGTATCACAAGCTGCGCCACCTCGCCATACGCATCATACGCCACATAGGCATCGTGGGCGAGTGTAACGTGCAGTACGCCCTCGACCCCAACAGCGAGGACTACCGCGTGATAGAGGTCAACGCCCGTCTGTCGCGTTCGTCGGCGCTGGCATCCAAGGCCACGGGCTATCCGCTGGCCTTCGTGGCCGCCAAGCTCGGTTTGGGCTACGGTCTGCACGAGCTGAAAAACTCCGTCACCAAGACCACGACGGCATGCTTCGAGCCTGCACTCGACTATATAGTATGTAAGATTCCGCGCTGGGACCTCGGCAAATTCAAAGGGGTGTCGCACGAGCTGGGGTCGAGCATGAAGTCGGTCGGCGAGGTGATGGCCATAGGCCGCACATTCGAGGAGGCCATACAGAAAGGTCTGCGCATGATAGGTCAGGGGATGCACGGCTTCGTGGGCAACAAGGAGCTGGCGGTAAAGGACATAGATGCCGCCCTGACACACCCTACCGACAAACGCATATTCTACATATCGCAGGCTCTCAAAAAGGGATACAGCGTAGATAAGATACACGAGCTGACCAAGATCGACAAGTGGTTCCTCGACAAGCTCCGCAACATCATAATAACGGAGAAAGAGCTCGACAAATACACCAACATAGGCGACGTGCCCGACGGTCTGTTGCGCGAGGCCAAACAGCGCGGCTTCTCCGACTTCCAGCTGGCACGTATTATACTAAGGTGTAAGGACAGCGAGATAGAGGACTACATGTTCCGCATACGCGCCGCCCGCAAGGAGCGGGGTATCACGCCGGTGATAAAGCAGATAGACACGCTGGCGGCCGAATATCCGGCGCAGACCAACTATCTGTACGTCACCTACAACGGCACGGAGCACGACATAGACTTCGCCCACGACGACAAGTCGGTGATAGTGCTCGGCTCGGGCGCCTACCGCATAGGCAGCTCGGTGGAGTTCGACTGGTGCGGGGTCAATGCCGTGAACACCGTGCGCAATAACGGTTTCAGGGCCGTGATGATAAACTACAACCCCGAGACGGTATCAACCGACTACGACATGTGCGACCGCCTCTACTTCGACGAGCTGACGCTCGAGAGGGTGCTCGACATCACCGACCTCGAGATGCCCCACGGCGTGATAGTATCGACGGGCGGACAGATACCCAACAACCTCGCCATGAGGCTCGACAGCCAGAAGATACGCATCCTCGGCACCTCGGCACACGACATCGACCGCGCGGAGGACCGCCACAAATTCTCGTCGATGTGCGACTCTTTAGGCATAGACCAGCCCCGCTGGAAGGAGCTTACATCCATGGACGACATCTACAAGTTCGTAGACGAGGTGGGCTTCCCCGTGCTGATACGTCCCTCGTACGTGCTCTCGGGCGCGGCCATGAACGTGGTGTCGAACAAGGAGGAGCTCAAACACTTCCTCGAGATGGCCACCGAGGTGTCGAAACAATATCCCGTGGTGGTGACCGAATTCATCGAGAACGCCAAGGAGATAGAGATAGACGCCGTTGCCAAAGAGGGCGAGATGATAATATACGCCATATCGGAACACGTGGAGTTCGCCGGTGTGCACTCGGGCGACGCCACGATAGTGTTCCCGGCTCAGAAGCTCTACAACGAGACCATCCGACGCATCAAGAAGATAGCGCGCAAGATAGCCTGCGAGCTTCACATATCGGGTCCGTTCAACATGCAGCTGATGGCCAAGGACAACGATATCAAGGTGATAGAGTGCAACCTGCGTGCATCGCGCAGCTTCCCGTTCGTAAGCAAGGTACTCAAAGTCAACTTTATAGACCTTGCGACCCGAATAATGCTCGGGCTTCCGACGGAGGTGCCGGCCAAATCGGCGTTCGACCTCGACTACGTGGGCGTCAAGGCGCCGCAGTTCTCGTTCTCGCGTCTGCAGAAGGCCGACCCCGTATTGGGCGTGGAGATGGCCTCCACCGGCGAGGTTGCCTGCTTGGGCGAGGACTACTACGAGGCCATACTCAAATCTATGCTCTCGGTAGGCTACAAGATACCGCGTAAGACCATACTGCTCTCTACCGGCGACTCACGTTCAAAGGTGGAGATGATAAAACCGGCCCAGTTGCTTCAGGAGAAGGGCTACACCATCTACGCAACGCGCGGCACCGCCCTCTTCCTGCAGGAACACGGCATAAGGGCGCAGATACTCGGCTGGCCCGACCAGCGCGACGGTAACCCCAACACGCTCGACTATATCAAGGAGGGCAAGATAGAGCTGGTGGTCAACATACCCAAGAACCTGTCGAAAGACGAGCTCAACAACGACTACACCATAAGGCGTTCGGCCATCGACTTCAATGTGCCGCTCATTACCAACGCCCGTCTCGGCGCCGCTTTCATAACGGCGTTCTGTCGCTTGAACAAGAGCGACATACAGATAAAGAGCTGGAACGAATATTAAAAAACCATGCCCCGTATAAAGAGCTGTCGGCACTACGACAGCTCTTTTGCGGACATTTACAAAACAACACGGAAAATGCTTACACTTAAAGTATTACGCGAAGAGAGCGATCGTGTTATAGAACGATTGAGAGTAAAGGGCTTCGATGCCACCGAGGCCGTAAAAAAAATCGCCGAACTCGACGATGCCCGTAAAGCGTTGCAACAAAAGTCGGACGCTATAAACGCGGAGCTTAACAACATAGCCAAAGAGGTGGGCAAGCTCTTCAAGGAGGGGCGTGCAGAAGAGGCGGCAAAAGCCAAAGAGCGTACCGTAAGCCTCAAGGAGGAGGCGCGCGAGCTTGACGAAAAGCTCAAACAGACGCAGAAAGAGTTAGAGTCCGTCATTGTGACGCTCCCCAACCTGCCTGACGACAACGTACCCCACGGCATAACCGCCGAGGATAACGTGGTGGTAAGACAGGGCGGCGACATGACCTCTCTGCCGGAGAACGCACTGCCACACTGGGAGTTGGCATCCAAGTACGATATTATCGACTTCGAGCTGGGCAACAAGCTCACCGGTGCCGGATTCCCCGTCTACAAAGGGCTCGGAGCCAAACTGCAACGCGCGCTCATCACATTCTTCCTTGATGTCAACACACAGGCCGGCTACATGGAGGTGATGCCTCCCATCATGGTCAACGAGGCGTCGGGCTTCGGCACGGGCCAGCTTCCCGACAAGGAGGGGCAGATGTACCACGCCACCGTCGACAACTTCTACATGATACCCACCGCGGAGGTGCCCGTCACCAACATATACCGCGATGTCATAGTGGCCGAGAAGGATCTGCCCGTGAAGATGACGGCCTACACCCCATGCTTCCGTCGCGAGGCCGGCTCTTACGGCAAGGACGTGCGCGGGCTCAACCGTCTGCACCAGTTCGACAAGGTGGAGATAGTGCGCATAGAGAAGCCCGAGAACTCATGGACGGCGCTCGACGATATGGTAGCGCACGTGGAGTCTATAGTGAAGGCTCTCGAGCTGCCCTACCGCATACTTCGTCTGTGCGGCGGCGACATGAGCTTCACCTCGGCCATGACCTACGACTTCGAGGTCTACTCCGAGGCACAGGGACGCTGGCTGGAGGTGTCGAGCGTATCGAACTTCGAGTCGTTCCAGGCCAACCGTCTGAAGCTGCGTTACCGCGACGCCGACAAAAAGACGCAACTGGCCCACACGCTCAACGGCAGCTCGCTGGCACTGCCCCGCATAGTGGCGGCGTTGCTCGAGAATAACCAGACACCCGAGGGCATAAGGATCCCCAAGGTGCTGGTGCCGTACATGGGCGGAGTGGAATACATAAAGTAACCCTCCCGAACAAGACAATAGCGGTCTATGCGGCAGATACACGCATGGACCGCTTGACTCTTTCGATAGACGCACCCCGATTAGGTATAGCAACTCCCGTAGTAGACGGCCGGCCATAAACAGAGGCCGTACGGATGCCGAGGCTGCAAAATACGTAACGCCGAAAGGGATAGACAGTCGGACAAATTCAACGTATTAACATTACGAAAACGCCATGAACCTATCATTAGTAATACCCACATACAACGAAGAGGAGTCGTTGCGACCGCTGACGGCATGGATAAAGCGTGTCACCGAATCGGCGGGCATGTCGTGGGAGGCCATATTCGTAGACGACGGCAGTAGCGACGGCTCGTGGAGCGTCATAGAGGAGCTTGCCGGGGCCGACGGACACATAAAAGGGATAAGGTTCAGCCGCAACTACGGCAAGTCGGCGGCGCTATACGCCGGATTCGAGGCGGCCGAGGGCGACGTAGTAATCACTATGGATGCCGACATGCAGGACTCCCCCGACGAGATACCCGCCCTCTACTCCATGATAGCCGACGAGGGGTACGACCTCGTATCGGGCTGGAAACGCAAACGTTACGACCCTCTCAACAAGACCCTGCCGAGCAAGTTCTTCAACCTTACGGCACGCACCATATCGGGCATAAAGCTACACGACTTCAACTGCGGACTCAAGGCCTACCGAAAAAACGTGGTCAAAAACATAGAGGTGTACGGCGAGATGCACCGCTACATACCCATACTTGCCAAACAGGCCGGATTCGGCAAGATAGGCGAGAAGGCCGTAGAGCACAGGGCGCGCAAGTACGGCGTGTCGAAATACGGATGGGAGCGCATGATAAAGGGCTATCTCGACCTTTTGACCGTGATGTTCATAACCCGGTTCGGACGTAGCCCCATGTACTTCTTCGGGGCGTTGGGCACGCTCATGTTCCTGCTGGGCGGCGGCATAACCGTATATCTGATAGCTGTGAAACTCTACCTGCAAAGCATAGGCGAGCCGTTGCGTCAGGTGGTAGACCAGCCGCTATTCTATCTGGCGTTAACGAGCCTTATGATAGGTGTGCAACTGTTTCTGGCCGGATTCCTCGGCGAACTTCTCAACCGACGCGCTCCGGAGAGAAACAAATACAAGATAGAGGAGAGAATCTGAGGCGTAAATAATTACGTCCCTCGCTTCACTCACGGCCTAAATCCCCATTCGTTCGGACCGCACCTTGCAACGGATATAAATAATTTATCCGACAGCAATATCGTGACAATGATTCTAAAGCCATCCCGTAGATAACTGACAGGCAAATTCAGGTCGTTCATCCGAAAAAAGGAAACGTGACTCCCTTTCAGTCGCAATCTACGGCACAAACAGCCCCGACATATCTACGCGTTCCATCTTCAACAGGCTCACCTTCCTGTCGATACCTCCGGCATATCCGGTAAGGCTCCCGCCACATCCCACCACCCTATGACAGGGTATTATTATGCTTACGGGGTTATGCCCCACCGCACCGCCGACAGCCTGTGCCGACATGGTGGCCACTCCTCTGAGTCGGGCTATCTTAACCGCTATATCCTTGTATGTGACCGTCTCTCCGTAAGGTATGGTTCTCAGCATGTCCCACACGGCAAGGCGGAACGGGCTACCCGCAGGACGAAGCGCGGGGGTGAAATCGGGCTCCTTCCCGTTGAAATAACAGTCGAGCCATTCGGCTGTCTGACCGAATAGCGGCAATCGCTTTATCACGGAGCGACCCGACAGGGTATCGGCAAAATATCTCTGCCCGTCGAACCACAGACCTGTCAACGCCTCGCCGTCGGAGGCCATCGTCAACCTCCCTATAGGAGAGTCATACTCACAGATATAATTCATGTCGTTATCTTTTTTCTGACATAAGCACGGGCGGAGACCTCGCCGCATTCCACACAAAATAAACTATTTGAAACGATATGCGCAAACGACATCTGTTGCCGTCAGTGTAAAACCCGCATACGGCAAAACCGAAACGCGCTGACCGTAGCCCTTGAAGCGGAAAAATAGCC
>CAMWRR010000039.1 GCA_947176715.1 uncultured Rikenellaceae bacterium
CCGGGGAGAAAAGAACGCAATCTGACTCACGGGAGAGCCGCGGTCGCTATTAGACTTTCCGTAGGTGCTGAAAAGCTCCTGCTTCTTTTCTGATGAAATGTAGCTCATTTTAGATTTATTTAAACCGGGGCAAAGGTAAGATATATTTTTCAATCCGCCAAACATTTGCTTCGTCCGGTCTGCCCGGTTACGGTGGAACGTGCCGGCGGCGGGTGTCACGACGGAGATGCGGCTGCCGTTACGTTTGGTCGTTTTGCATAAAAAGCGTAATTTTGTCGTCCATAAAAACAGACCTATCATGGACACAGTAGTCAGCGGCATCCGTTCTACGGGGAACCTACATCTGGGCAACTATTTCGGCGCCCTTCGCAATTTCATATCCATGCAACACGAGAACCGTTGCTTCTTCTTCATAGCGGACTACCACTCGCTGACGACCCATCCCGACCCGGCGTCGCTCCACGGCAACGTGCGCAACGTGCTGACCGAATATCTCGGCGCGGGTCTCGATCCGGAGGCGTCGGCCATATACATACAGAGCGACGTGCCCGAGGTGACGGAGCTTTATCTGCTTCTCAACATGCACGCCTACATAGGCGAGCTGCAACGCACCGCCTCGTTCAAGGACAAGATACGCAAGCACTCCGACAACGTCAACGCCGGCCTTCTGACCTATCCGGTGCTCATGGCCGCCGACATACTCATGCACAGGGCCGATTGCGTGCCGGTGGGCAAAGATCAGGAGCAGCATCTTGAGATGACACGCAAGTATGCCCGCCGTTTCAACACCATCTACGGCGTCGACTTCTTCCCCGAGAGCCAGCCCTATAAGTTCAAGGGCGAGCTGATAAAGGTGCCCGGTCTCGACGGCAACGGCAAGATGGGCAAGAGCGAGGGCAACGGCATATACCTTGTAGACAGCGATGCCGACATACGCAAGAAGGTGATGAAGGCGCTAACCGACGGAGGTCCCACCGAGCCGAACATGCCTATGTGCGAGGGGGTGAAAAACCTCTTCACCATGCTCTCGATAGTCTCCGACAAGGAGGTGTACGACCACTTCCTTTCGCAGTATAACGACTGTACCGTGCGTTACGGCGACCTGAAAAAACAGCTGGCCGAGGATATAATAAAGGTGGTGGCCCCCATAAGGGAGCGCATAACGGAGATAAGGTCCGACGACGCCTATCTGCGACGCGCCGTTAAGATTGGTGCCGAAAAGGCCCGCGAGAGCGCGTCCGCCACACTCAAAGAGGTGCGCCGCATAATGGGTTTCAAACCGTTCTGATGCGCCCTGACACACGGTTTGAGTGCAGGTGCGTGTAAGAATGGAACGCCATAAATTTGAATTATTGAGAAAAAATATATTACTTTGTGCGAATATTGTCCGGAAAAATCTAACGCGGAACTATGTCGAAAGTGAGTAAATATGCGATATTTCATCAGGGTCTCTCCGTAGGGGAGCACACCTATGAGTTCGTTTTGGACGACAGGTTCTTCGAGGATTACGGCGGAGAGATAACTCGCGGACGGTGCGATGCCACGGTTACGCTCGTAAAGAGCGCGAATCTGCTCAATATGCACACGGTAATAACCGGCAGTGTGGAGGTCCCTTGCGACCGTTGCCTCGAGGGATTCGATATCCCCGTCGATTTCGACGGTGCGCTCGTGGTGAAGTTCTCGTCGGAGCGCGAGGGGTACGACGTCGACCGCCACACCGGTTTCGACGACGAGATATTGTGGCTCTCGCCCGATACGGACGCTATCGATCTGAGCGAATATCTCTACGAGAGCATCTACCTCAGCCTGCCCATGCAGAGGGTGCACCCCGAGGGAGAGTGCGATCCCGACATGTTGGCGCGTTTCGTTCAGGCACCCGATGACGAGTCGGATGTTTACGACGACCAAGAGTATAACGAAGAATAAAACAGTTTAATAAATAGAGAAATGGCACATCCTAAACACAAGATCTCCAAACAGAGAAGAGATAAAAGAAGAACGCACTACAAAGCGGTGGCTCCTACTGTGTCTACCTGCTCTAACTGCGGCGCGGCTACGCTCTACCACAGAGTGTGCCCCGAGTGCGGCTACTATCGCGGCAAACAGACCACTGCCGAGAAGGAGTAATATAATAGAGGTTATGTCGTTTGCAAGAGCGGCATAGCCTCTGTTTTATTCCGGCGACGACGTTCGCACGATGTTCCCTGAGGCGGGTTTGCTCCGTTGGCGGGAACCGTACGATAAAAGCGGTGTTTCGGCACTTGAGTAGAGCCTGCTCCCGTCTCGAGGCGGGGAACTCCGCATAAAATGTGACCGTTTTCGACAGGCCTGATGCGATAGCGAGGTTTTCAATCGCCTCAGCCGGGAAAACGTCTGTTGCAAACGAACTAATTTATTACTGTCCATGAGAATAGGCATTGACGCTATGGGCGGCGATTACGCTCCCGAGGCCGTCGTTTTGGGCACCATAGAGGCTGCCAAGAGTGTCTCTCCCTCGACCGTCATAGTGCTCTACGGAGACAAGGAGGCCGTCGGGAAGATATTCGATGCCAACGGCGGCAAACCCGATTGCGTGGAGATAGTCCACACCACCGAGGCCATTGCCATGAACGAACATCCTACTCAGGCATTCTCGCAGAAGAGCGATTCGAGTATAACCGTCGGCTTCAGAGACCTCAAGAGAGGTGCGATAGACGGTTTCGCCTCGGCCGGCAGTACCGGTGCCATGATGGTGGGTTGTATGCTCGTATCCAAAACCATACCCGGGGTCATTCGCCCCTCCATAGGTAGCGGTCTTATGAGCGTAAGAGGCTCCAAGGTTATGCTTCTGGACGTAGGTCTCAATGTCGACTGCAAGCCCGACGTGTTGCACCAATACGGCATTATGGGTTCGATATACGCCAAGGTCATGTTCGGTATCGACACTCCGCGCGTGGCTCTGCTCAACATAGGCGAAGAGCCGGAGAAGGGCAATATGACCACTCGTGAGACCCATCAGCTCATGGCCGGGTCGCGCGATTTCAATTTCGTGGGTAATATCGAGAGCAAACACATATTCTCGGGAGAGATAGCCGACGTGATAGTATGCGACGGTTTCGTCGGTAATGCCTTGCTGAAACAGGCGGAGGGCATCTACTCGTTGTTCGCCGGCAAGCTGCCCGCGGACGATCCCGTCATGTGCGGTCTCAACTACGAGAACGAGGGCGGCACCCCGGTGCTCGGCATCAACCATTGCGTGGTGATAGGCCACGGTTGTTCCACCCCTCTCGCCATCACCAACATGATCTTAGCGACGGAGAAGAACATTGCTCTCGGTCTGGTAAGTAAATTCAAAGAAGCATTCGTCTAATGAAAAATATAACTGCAGCTATTACCGGTGTGGGCGGTTATCTGCCCGATTACATCCTCGACAACGAGGAGCTAAGCCGTATGGTAGACACCACCGACGAGTGGATAATGACACGCATCGGCATCAAGACACGCCATATCCTCAAAGGCGAGGGCAAAGGTACCTCGGTCATGGCGGCGGAGGCTGTCAAGGAGCTACTTGCTAAAACCGGCACCGACCCTTTGAGCGTGGATCTCATAATCTGCGCTACGGTGACTCAGGATATGCACTTCCCCTCGACGGCCAATCTCGTGGCTCATGAGGCGGGTTTGACCAACGCTTTCGCGTTCGATATGAGCGCGGCCTGCAGCGGATTCCTCTTCGGTATGCAGACGGCGGCATGTTACATAGAGAGCGGACGTTACAAGAAGGTTATACTCGTGGGGGCCGATAAGATGTCTTCCATAGTCGACTACGAAGACCGCAAGACCTGTCCCATATTCGGCGACGGTGCCGGTGCGGTGCTTTTCGAGCCTAACACCGAGGGTAACGGTCTCATAGATTCGCTTCTCCACTCCGACGGTGCCGGTGCCCAGCATCTCTACATGAAGGCCGGCGGATCGGCATACCCTCCCACCATAGAGACGGTGCAGAACAAGTGGCACCACATCCATCAGGAGGGACAGGCCGTGTTCAAAGCGGCCGTATCCAACATGGCGGATACTGCAGTAGAGCTTATGGAGCGTAACAACCTCGATAGCGACGATATACGTTTCCTCGTGCCGCATCAGGCCAACATGCGTATCATCGACGCCACTGCGGCCCGCATGGGTCTCAGCCGCGAGAAGTGCATGATAAACATCGACCGTTACGGTAACACCACTGCCGCCACATTGCCCTTGTGCCTCTGGGACTACGAGAGCAAGCTCAAAAAAGGCGACAACCTCGTGTTCGCGGCTTTCGGCGGCGGATTCACATGGGGTGCGATATACTTCAAGTGGGCATACGACGGTAATGTTAAAAAATAGGGTAACGGCGGTTCGTGCCGCTTTTACTACGGCTCTATAGTTCAAGGGATAGAACAAGGGTTTCCTAAACCCTAGATTCGCGTTCGAGTCGCGGTGGAGCTACCAAAAGGGGGAATAACATCGTTTTGTTGTTCCCCCTTTCTCGTACGTATCGCCTTAGATTGGTGGCTTGATATGTAGGCCTCGTTTGGTCTCGATAAAGGAGTGTCGCTGTCCGGCATGACATATCCGTTGAGATATGCAGGCCCGAGCGGAGCGAGGGATGCCAAACACGATTTCCGCTTTCCATCCCGAATAATGAGGGCTGGCAGGCCGCATCTCGCGGTGGGCATATCTCGCGGTGGACAGTCACTCTCCGGCGGTCCATACAGAGTAGCAATCGGTTATCTTGTAGAAACAAAAAACGGCACCCGCGCATACGGATGCCGTTTTTCGATTATATCTTCTCCGGATTACTCAGCCAGAGGAACGATAGATACGAATGATTTGCCGCCTGTCTTTTTCTTGAAAGAGACGGTGCCGTCGATGAGGGCGAAGAGCGTGTGGTCTTTACCCATACCTACGTTTTCGCCGGGGTTGTGAACCGTGCCGCGCTGACGTACTATAATGTTGCCAGCTTTAGCGAACTGACCGCCGAAAAGTTTCACACCCAGACGTTTGCTTTCAGATTCACGGCCGTTCTTTGAACTACCTACACCTTTCTTGTGTGCCATTTTCTAAAACTGTCTTTAAATTAACCTACGATTTCTTCGATGGCTATCTGAGTAAGATACTGGCGATGGCCGTTCTTCACCTTGTAGCCTTTTCTCCTCTTCTTCTTGAAGACGATAACCTTGTCGTCTTTGAGGTGGCGGAGAATTTTCGCTTTTACCTGAGCACCTTCTACCACAGGTGTGCCCACTTTAACCTGACCGTCGTTGTCCACAAGCAGGATTTTATCGAAGCTCAAAGACGAACCTTCTTCGCCTTCAAGACGGTGAACATAGAGCTTACGATCTTTTTCAACTTTGAATTGTTGACCTGCAATTTCTACGATTGCGTACATTTAATCTGTTTAAATGATTTTGTTTTCCAGACTGCAAAGATAGATATAATTTCGGAACCTCAAAACTTTTATCGCTTTTATTTCACGTAATTAATGTCTACTTTTGGGGCCTGAACAGGTAATTCACTTAAGGTTATGCTTTATCCTTTGAAGTTCAAACCTCTTCTCAAGGAGAGGATATGGGGCGGCTCGCGTATGAAGTCCGTTTTGGGCAAGAGGCTTCCGTCCGGGAAGAAGATAGGCGAGAGCTGGGAGCTTTCGGGCATAGACGGCGACTTGTCGGTGGTGGCCAACGGCTATCTTGCCGGCAACGATATAGGGGAGCTGATAGAGGTGTACATGGGCGATCTGGTAGGCGATGCCGTCTACGAGAAGTTCGGCGTGGAATTTCCGTTACTTATAAAGTTCATAGATGCCGCAGAGTCGCTCTCCATACAGGTGCACCCCGACGATGCGCTGGCAGCACAGAGGCATAACGCTTACGGCAAGACGGAGATGTGGTACATTCTCGACAACGCTCCGGGTGCCGGTCTCTATTTGGGATTTGAACGCGATGTAGACCGGCAGGAATACCTCTCTTCGGTAGCTGACGGCACCCTGCCCGACATTCTCGCCCGCGTAGACGTAAAACCCGGCGACGCCTACTTCATACCCGCCGGTACGATACACTCCATAGGCGGCGGCGTGATGCTCCTCGAGATACAGCAGACCTCCGACATAACCTACCGCGTATTCGACTGGAACCGTACCGATAAGGACGGCAACGGTCGAGAGTTGCATACCGATCTGGCTGTGGATGCCATCGACTTCCACCGTCGCGACGATCTCGATATAACCGTGGCCCCCGAGCCGCACGAGGCCGTCCCCATGCAGAGCTGCGACTATTTCGCCTCATTCGTACTGTCGGTGGACGGAGCCATGACCCGTCCGTATGTCGGGCTCGACTCGTTCGTCATATACGTGTGCGTCGACGGCTCGGCCGATATGGTGTGGGAGGACGGTCGCGAGAATATAGCCAAAGGCGAGACTGTGCTCATACCCGCCGAGATTGACGAGATAACGTTGGAGGGCAAAGCGAGAATAATAGAGGTATATATACCCACGGAGGGCTATAACCCCGATATGTCGACCCTGTAATAGGTCGGTGCCGAGTTGTCCCGTTCGAGGAACATGACCATATATATGGGGGCATAGATTATTTTACCTTCTACCCGTAGATTGTCGTTGTTGAATACGATGGCTTCCGGCAGATCGTACTCTTCGCAATCCATTATGTTGGAGAGGGCGCGATGTGAGGCATAGTCTTTCCCCGACTTCACCTCTATGGGCAGTACTTTGCCGCCTAATTCTATCACGAAGTCGAGTTCGCCGCGTTTCTTATTATTGTAATAGTACGGATTTATACCATGCGCCACCAACTCTTGCGCCACCGCATTTTCGTATATGGAGCCGAAGTTGATGTTTTTGTCTCCCTTGATAATCTTCAACTGAATACCCTCGGCATACTGACACGCCAATAGCCCGATGTCGCTTTGAAAAAGTTTGAACAGATTTCTGGAACGGGCGAGCAATAGCGGTATCTTGGGCTCCTCCACGTTATAAACGGTCAATGCCACCCCTGCATTTTTCAGCCACAAGAAACTATTTCTGAAACGGTCGAATTTCGCATTTTCATTCAACCGTTTAAGAATGAAACGTTTGTTTTTGGCGTTCAGTTCCGGTGGAATGAGGTCGAAAATCTCCTCTATGTATAATTTGTTGTCAGGATCGTATTTGGCTATGTCGCGTTTGTATAGTCGTATTATGTCCCTTTGTATGTCCATCACCTCTTGCAGATTGTTGGTCTCTATATATCTGCTTACTGCGGCGGGCATACCTCCCACAATGAGATAGAGGCGGAACAGTTCCATGATTTTGCCGTGTACGAATTCATCGACCCGTGTACGGTTACGCCATGCCTCACGTAACGATTCTATTAAATCGTCATTGATCCCCACGCACGAGACAAACTCTTTGAAATCGAGCGGGAACATCTCTTTTATCCCCATATAGCCGACCGGTTCCGAACGTAAGTCTTTCAATTCCACGCCCAATAAAGAGCCGCTCATGATGTATCGGTACGAACCCTCCTCTACTAAGAATTTAATGGCCGTAACGATGTCGGGACACTGTTGTACCTCGTCGAAAAATACGAGTGTCTCCCCTTTTATTAGCGGTATGGGTGTTATGGCCGACAAGCGAAGTAAAATATCGTCGCTGTTTTTTGCCCCTCGGAATATCTCAACGGCTTCAGGTGTCTCTATGAAGTTGATTTCCACGAAATTTTTGAAGTTCTTGCCAAACCTGCGTATCGAATATGTCTTTCCTATCTGACGTGCACCTGTAATAAGTAAGGCGTTACGAGTGGTGTCGTAATAATTTTTTATATAATCGTCTATGTGCCTTTTTAACATGTTTTACTCGTTTTATGTGTCTGTGTATGAGTGTTGTCACAAACTTCTTGCCGCTTTTCTAATACAAAAATACGATATTTCTGCCGCTTTTCCAAGAGATTTTCGGCTGTTTCTGCCGTTTTTCCAATGTTTTTTAGCCTGTTTTTGCCGCTTTTCCAAGATTCGCGTCAGGTGTGCCTGTCGTTTTGTCGGTCGGCTATATCGTCTGCCGGATCCTCCGAACGGTCGGAATAGAAATAGTTTTTTAACTTTGTGAGGATATTTCTTTATGGAATAAAATATCGCATCTATGAAAAGAGTTATCGCCTTTCTGTCCTCATACCGTCTTATGGCGGTCCTTATAACGCTTTATATAGTGGCTATGGCGTGGGCCACCTTTTTTGAAGCCGGTAACGGCACTTCGCTCACTATGACGCGCTTCTATCACAGCTGGTGGTTCATAGCCTTGCAGGGGCTTATGATAGTCAACTTCGCGGTTATGAGTTTTGCAAAGGGCCTCTATGAGCGTAAGTTATGGGGGGTAGTGGTGTTGCACTGGTCGTTGGCGGTGGTGTTGGCCGGAGCCATGGTCACCCATATCTGTTCGCAGGAGGGCGTTATGCACATACGCGAGGGGGAGAGTTCGTCTACTCTGTATATTGTGGAAGACGGTAAGGTGGTTTCCGAAGAGGAGTTGCCTTTTACCGTTAGGCTCAACGACTTCACGGTGGAGCGTTACCCCGGTTCCATGAGTCCATCCTATTTCGAGAGCGATGTGGATATAACCTACGGGGGCGAGAGTCGTAACGCCAAGATATTCATGAATAACATAGCCTATATAGGTCCTTACCGCCTCTATCAGTCGTCTTACGATCAAGATGAGGCGGGCACCGTACTGACCGTCAATCGCGACATGGCGGGCACCGTCATCAGCTATATCGGTTACATCTTGTTGCTGGCGGGTATGATAATCAGCTTTTTCGACAAGAACGGACGTTTCCGTTATCTGGTCGGTCGTCTCGCTGCCATTAAGAGGGGGGCGGCGCTTGTGGCGGTGCTGTTTCTGCCGGGCGTGCTCTGTGCGCAGATGCCGGGGCGTCAGCGTGTGGATCTCTCCGTGGTCGAACGCAATGCCGTCGCTCGTGAGGCGGCGGACTCTTTCGCCGCATTGCTGGTGCAGGATCCGGGCGGACGGGTGGAGCCGCTCGGTACGTATGCCGATAAGGTGATGCGTAAGCTGCACCGCTCACAGGGTTACGGCTCGTTGAGCTCTCCGCAGGTGTTGCTCGGCATGGTCTACGACCCTTACAAATGGGCCAATGTGCCGGTCATAGAGCTTGCGAGCGGTCCGCTTGCCACGGAGGTTGGCTCTGCCGACGGCTATGTCACGTTCAACGAGATGTTCGACGAGGCGGGCGATTACAAGATAGCCGAGAGGGTGCACGAGGCCTATTCGAAAGATGCCGGCGCACGTACCAAGCTCGACAAGGAGTTCATGAAGCTCGACGAACAGGTAAACATACTTAACGCCCTGCTCTCGGGTCGCATGTTGCCTATGTTCCCCGAGCCGGACAGCCCCGTCGACAAGTGGGTATCCGCGGGCGACGAGCTGTCGGCTTTTCACGGACCCGATTCGTTGTTCGTCACAATGATATTCCCATACCTATTTGCCGAACACGAGAACTATCTGGAGACCGGCGATATGTCGGGCGTGCGTAAGGTCGTCGCCATGATGGATACCTATCAACGTGCCAAGGCGTCGCCGGAGCATCTTATATTGCGTGATAAGGTCAGGGCGGAGCTTTATTATAACCGTTACAACATATTCAAAATATCGGCTGTGGGTTACCTTGCCGCTGGTGGGGCGTTGCTGGCGGTGTTGTTGTGGTCGTTGCTCGGCGGCGGTCTTAAATGGGAGCGTCGTTTCACTGCGACGGCGGCCGTGGTTATAGCCCTGTTCTTTCTATATGCCGCCTTCGGTATGGGGCTCAGGTGGTACATATCGGGTCGTGCCCCGTGGACCAACACCTACGAGTCGATGGTTTACGCCGGTTGGTGCGCCGTGCTGGCCGGGTTGATATTCACGCGTCGTTCCCCGGTGGCTCTCGCGGTGGCTACCATCATGGGAGGAGCCGTTATAATGATATCGCAACTCAACTTCCTCGACCCGGAGATAACACCTCTGGTTCCGGTGCTCAAGTCATACTGGCTGATGCTTCATGTGGCGGTGGTGACGGCGAGCTACGGCTTCTTCGGGGTTGGCGCTCTGCTCGGGTTAGTGTCGCTGGCCGTCATGGTCTTCACTCGCAGAAGAGAGGCGCTCGCAAAGGTGGAGGAGCTGGCCGTCATAAACGAGATAGCCATTATCATAGGTCTGGTGCTCCTTACGGCAGGGGTGTTCCTCGGTGCCGTGTGGGCGAACGAGTCGTGGGGACGTTATTGGGGGTGGGATCCCAAGGAGACGTGGGCTCTCATTACCATGATGGCCTACGCTTTCGTGCTTCACGCCCGCCTGATACCCGCTTTGCGCGGTACGCTCGCCTTCTCCGTAATGTCTATATTCGCCCTCTATACGGTGTTGATGACCTTCTTCGGTGTCAACTACTATCTCACAGGAATGCACTCATACGGTAGCGGACACTCTATCAATATGTTCGCTGTAATAGTGCCATCCGTAGCCGTGATAGCACTGACTGTGGCCGCGGTCATGAGAGGTACGCGAACCGATTCTCGATAGCTGCCTGTCAGGGTTTGGTTAATTTTGCCTACTGATTATGCGAGTGTCGGTAGGTGGGCTTTATATGGGCGGATGGGTGGGGCCGGATAAAACGACTGTGCGGAAAGTCTTGTCTTGATGCGGTTTAGTGATTATAGAGGAACCGAATCAAACAGGGGAATTATACTACTCGTTTCGCTTGGGATAGAAAACGGAAAGTGCTCAACGTCACTCCCCGTATCTTAATGTGATGTCATAATTATAGAGG
>CAMWRR010000040.1 GCA_947176715.1 uncultured Rikenellaceae bacterium
ACTTGCGGGCCTCCGTTGGGGGAGGCTCCGGCCCGCTCGGGCTTCGTTCCTCAGCCCGGGAAAGCGGAAAGGCCTACGGTCCTCGTTCCTCGGACCGAATCGAGCGGAATTTGTGTTTGTTGCCCTCGCTGACACACGGGCAGGGTAAAACGGAAAGTGTCTGATTACCATAGGCTTCCGGCAGGGTCACACCTTATGGCGTTTTTTATTACTTCCCTTATGTTGCCCTCGCTGACGCACAGACGTAACGAAACGTAAAAATCTATCTCCATCCGTTTATTCCGAGAAAACGGAAAGTGTCTGCTATCCTCGTAGAAGTAGCCCGGCGTGTTTCCTGTTAATGTACTAATGCGGCTCCCGTTGGCGACAGGGCCGGTAACCCACAATGCGGAGCAATGTTTTGTTCGGTAAACTTATGACTCGCCTATGCCGGACTAAGAGTCTTTGCGCGGTCGAGGCGGAAACGGCCTCTCATATTATTGAGACCGAGTGCCGGTCGGTTGGGAGCTACCCGTCGTAACGTATCGCGCGGTTTAGGAACTCTTTTAGCGGGCGTAGTGCACGACAGAGTGTGAGTGCCTTTTGTATGCCGTCGGGGCCGAGCATGGTCTTGTCGTCTATGGCGGCGTAACCGTAGAAGCTGGTCAGTTTGAGATATTCGGCTGCGGGGGAGTCTTTGGGGTAGCCGTTGGGCACGCGTTTGAGCATCCTCTCCTCATGGCTCAGTCCGCCGATGTATTTCATGAACATCTTGTCACCCAATACCTCCTCCTCGAACAGCTCCCAGTCGAGGTCAAAAGCGTCGCGCAGAAGTTTCAGCAACTGCGGGTCGGGACAATAGCATCCGCTTGCTATGTAACAGTCGCCGGGACCTATGTTCACGTAGTAGCTCGCCAGTGGGTTCTTGACACTGCCGTTGTCGTTGAGCACTATGCCGAAGTGGGTTTTGTACGGCTCTTTGTTGCGGCTGAAGCTCGTGTCGCGATATATGCGGAACATCGACCGTTTGACAGGGTAGTCGAGCGCGATCTCGGGGTCGAATGCGTGTACCTCCTCTCGCAACCGTTCGGCGAAAGCGACGGCATCGTCACGTGCCGCCTCATAGCGCGCTTTGTTGGCGTTGAACCATTCGCGATAGTTGTTGTCGCGTAGCTCGGACAGAAACTCGAATGTCGATTTGGCTATCATATCGTGTGGTTTGATTCGACTAAGATAGTGAAAAAAACGAAGTCCCCGAAAAAACGGGAACTTCGTGAACATATATTGAGACATGTGACCTCTTTCCTGTGCCGTCCGACCGACGAAACAGTCGGAGATTGCCGGTAGAGGCCGAGTCGGGATCAGAGCTTCTCTAATACGGCGAGCGCTTTGTCGTAGTCGGGCTCTTTGGTGATATCGTCGAGATACTCCACGTATGCGATCTTGCCGTTCTTGTCTACTATTATCACCCCTCGCGACAGCAACTCCATCTCTTTTATAAGAAAGCCGTATTTGAGGGCGAAGCCTCCGGGGCGGTAGTCGGAGAGGGTGTAGTTGCGGTCGATGCCCTCCGCCGCGCAGAATCGTCCGAGTGCGAACGGCAGGTCTTTTGATATGGAGAGCACTACGGTGTCGTCGCCCAATGCCGCCGCCTTTTTGTTGAACGTGCGTGTCTGCGAGGCGCAAACGGGGGTGTCTATCGACGGAAATACCGATATCACCACCTTCTTGCCTTTGAAGTCGGATAGACGTACCTCTTTCATTTGGTTGTCGTATGCCGTGAAGTCGGGGGCCGTCATGCCTACCGTTACCATGTCGCCCAAGAGCGTGAGGGGCGAGCCTCCTTTGGATGTGATGTTTTTATTCTCTTTCATGATGTCTGTTTTTGATTGCTTCCCAGCAAAATATATGCCAGCCTTTGGGGACTTGCCGGGGATATAATGCCTCTGATTATAAATGCAACCCTTGGGAAAGATACCCCCTTAAATGCCGCCCCGGCTCCGTCGGTCGTTGGAGACATAGCCGGGCGGCATGTTAGAGCGGGTCTATCGGTGCGAGGGTTGTCCTCCTTTTATCACCTTCTGCGACGAGAACATCACCACGGCAAGTATTATGAACAGCCCTATGCTTCCGGCCAGCAACGAGTACGACTCTATCTGCGTGAGCACGTATATGTAGGTATAGAGCAATACGAGCATGGCCATCAGTATAGCGGCGGTGCGTCTGTCGGAGAATACGCTGGCGGTGTATGCCGTAGACAGGGCGGTTGTCATAATGGCCGCTATGAGGTAGGCGTAATGGAAGCTCATGTATTCGCTGAACGAGAGCAACAACGTGTAGAATAATACCAATGCCAGCCCTATGAGTATGTACTGCAACGGGTTGACGCTCTTTTTGCGCCATATCTCCACTAAAAGGAATGTCACGAACGTGAGCACCACTATGAGCATGGCGTATTTTACCGTCCGCATGGTCATGCGATACTGGCTCACGGCTGATACTATCTCAACGCCGGTGATATCCTCGTAGTATTGGCGTTCGTTCAGGTCTATGAGGTTGCCCTCGCGGTTGCCGCTCCATGAGGCCTCGAAGCCCTTGTCGCCTACGGAGCGGTTGTCGGGTAGTCGTCCCACTCTGAAGTTGGGGTCGGGGGTGTCGCCCGTCATGGCTACGGTATATTCGCCGGTAGTTATGAACGAGAGCGACTCCGAACCCTTTATGGAGAAGGTGTCGCGGAATAGGGCTATACCATCCTTTTTCTCTATCCCGAGAGGTTTGCGGCGTATCACCTTGCCCCTGTCGCGGTCTATCACCACCAGTTCGGCATTTGCATACTCCGGCTCCATATCCTTTATGCGATGCCCGCCGTAGTATCTGTCTCCGGATATGTCGTCGCTCTTTCTTCCGGAGTCGAAGCGTCCCGACAGCGATACAGTCGCCTCGTATACCGGCAGGTCGTATCTGCCTATGTTGAGTATCTTGTGGTTGAGGTCGGCCTCTATGTCGCATTCGTGCGGGCTTACGTACAACACCCCGTTATCGCGCGACTTGCCCGAGCCGGTCGCGTACGGTATGGCTATGGCCACCGACAGACGCCTGCTCTTGCCCCACTCGGTCGATATCTCGCGCCGGGCCTGTGTCGATATCTCCTCGCGCTCGTGTATCAGGTCCTTGACCATCTGTAACGGTATGAGCAAAAGAAGCGACAGTATGGCTATGAACAATGTCTTTAGCACTATCTTCTTGGCCGGAGATTCATGCTTGTGTGCCATGTGCCGTGAGGCGTAGGCGTATGTATCGAATGTCTCTTTGCCGGTAGGGGTCTCTGTTTTCGTTGTCATGATTGTGATATTTAAAAGTTCTTTGTATTTCAAAGTTAAACGGTAAAAATTTTTTACACCCCTCCTTTTATCAAGGCTTCGAGTGCGGCGAGGTGCTCCCTGAACGCACTCCGCCCCTTTTGGGTGATGGAGAACGAGGTGTGGGGTTTGCGTCCGATGAACTGTTTGCGGGTGGTGAGGTATCCGGCCTCCTCCAGTCCGCGTATGTGGCTGGCCAAGTTGCCGTCGCTGAGGCCCAACAGCTCTTTGAGCCTTACGAACGACACGCTCTCGCTCACCGACAGCACCGACATTATGCCGAGCCGGGCCTTGTTCTCGAACGCCTTGTTTATGTTGTCCAATAACGGTTTCATCACTATCGGTGTCTTATGGCGCAATATATACCGTATATTATGTGGAACACGCCGAAGCCTATCGCCCAGAATATTATGGCGTAGCTGTCCGCGGCGGCGTCTATGAGGCCGAGTATTATCTCGGCATAACCGAGGTATCGCGAGTCGGAATAGGTGTAGTGCGATATGCCTACCAACGACAGGCCGTAGAATATCAGCATTATGGACGAGGTAAGCCCCCAGTGGCCGCCGGTGTACAGTATGACGCACAATGCGGCGCCTATCGAGAGCGGCATGAAGAAGCTCCACAACAGCCGTAGCGATACCCTGTCGAGACGCAACCTCTCGCCGCGCGCACGGGCCCTTTTCGCCGACATGGCCACGACGGTGGATATGCACGCTACTATCAACAGCGCGGCCAGAATCATCAGCATGGTCAGCTTGTGCCGGGAGAAGACTATGAGCGACGAGACGAACGGATTGTCGTTGGTGAAATCGCCGCCTGCGCCGATGTAACCTATCGCCACCGCCGCCAACGCGTATATCCCTACCGCAATGGCCGATGCGCCGCTCAGCGACATGATGCGGGTGGTGCTCTCCATCATCTTCCTTATGGAATCGAGCGTCTCTATGGCTTCCTCTCTCTTCATGTGTGTCGGAGATTTTTAAAAGTTCTTTGTGCTGCAAAGTTAAGGGTAATTCTTTAAAATGCAAATTTATTTTCGTTTTTGAATGTATTATGTGCGACGGAAATATAAAAATATTACCTTTGTAGAGGTTAAATTCGGCTCGGGCGATATTGGAGCAATGTTGCACGGCCCTATTTTTATCCGTAATCGATTAAAAACGTAAATATATGAAAACCACACCGTTTACAAAGTATCACATTGAGGCGGGCGCCAAGATGGCCCCTTTCGCAGGGTACAATATGCCGATAGAGTTTACAGGCATAAATGACGAACATGCGTGCGTGCGCGAGCGTTTGGGCGTGTTCGACGTGAGCCACATGGGCGAGATATGGGTTAAAGGTCCCAAGGCAGAGGCTTTCCTGCAGCGTGTCACCTCCAACAACGTGGCCCAGCTCTACGACGGCAAGGTGCAGTACAGCTGCTTCCCCAACGGCAAGGGCGGCATAGTTGACGACCTTTTGGTATATCGCATAAACGCGGAGACATATCTTCTGGTAGTGAACGCCGCAAACATAGAGAAAGACTGGAACTTCCTGTGCGATCAGGCTCCCGCGTTCGGTCTTACCCCCGGCAAGGAGCTTTATAACGCTTCGGACGAGATTGCCCAGTTGGCCGTTCAGGGTCCGTTGGCCATGAAAGCCATTCAGAAGCTGGTGTCGGAGCCTGTGGAGGATATGGAGTATTACACGTTCCGCAAGGTCGACATAGCCGGCATAAAGGATGCGATACTCTCCATAACCGGTTATACCGGAGCCGGAGGTTGCGAGATATATGTGGCCAACGAGGATGCCGACAAGCTGTGGAAAGCGGTGTTCGAGGCAGGTGAGGAGTTCGGCATAAAATCTATCGGTCTCGGCGCGCGCGACACGTTGCGTCTCGAGATGGGATTCTGCCTCTACGGTAACGACATCGACGACACCACCTCTCCCATAGAGGCCGGCTTGGGATGGATAACCAAGTTCGTGGACGGCAAGGATTTCATCGACCGCGACAAGATGGAGGCCCTTAAGGCCGCAGGCGTGAAGCGTAAGCTCGTGGGCTTCGAGATGATAGACAAGGGCATTCCCCGTCACGACTATACCATCGTAGACGAGCAGGGCCGCAATATAGGCCGCGTTACCTCGGGCACTATGGCCCCCTCGCTCAAAAAAGGGGTCGGCATGGGTTATGTAGAGGCCGCTTTCTCCAAGCCCGGCACCGAGATATTCATAGAGGTGCGCGGTCGCAAGCTTAAGGCCGAGGTGGTCAAGCCGCCTTTCTATAAGAAATAGTGTTGCCTTACCGCTTTTGTAAGCCCGGAGGAGTCGATTCCTTCGGGCTTTTTGTTTGGCGGGCGGTCGGGACGGGATGTTTTCGGGTGGCGGTCCTGACGTGGGCGTAAGCTCCGGTGGACTTTCCTGCATCTTCTGTCGCGCATTTCCCTATTCCCGTTCACCTATATCGACGATACCGCGGCGGTCGTGGAGGCGGATTGCCGATTTTTTATTATATTTCGACCCCAATATATAGTCGCTAACTATGATAAAGGTAGGTATAATATCCGACACCCACTCCACATTCGACGATAAGATCATGCGTTTTCTTGAGCCGGTGGATGTAATATGGCATGCTGGCGATATTGGCGACATGGCCACCGCCGACAGGATAAGCGCCTTTAAGCCTCTTATGGCCGTCTACGGCAATATCGACGATTATGTTGTCAGGTCGGCCTATCGTAACGATTGCATATTGTTCGACGCCGAGGGTGCCCGGGTGTTGATGACCCATATAGGAGGTTATCCGGGTAATTACGTGTCTTCGTTACGTAGCAAGATCGTTACCGGCAAGCCTACCATAGTGGTGACTGGCCATTCCCATATTCTCAAAGTGATGTGGGACAAACGCTTCGGTCATCTTCATATCAATCCGGGGGCGGCGGGCAACAGCGGGTTTCATCGCGTAAGGACGGCCGTGCGTCTTAATATAGATTGCGGCGAACCGCGCGATCTGGAGATAGGGGAGTGGAGCAGATAGGTAGCCATGCGGTCCGGTGTGTCTTATATATGTGCCGTTGCGGCCTTTTTTGCGGTGCTGTTGTCCGTCGCCGGGGCCTCTCCGCTCTGTCGTGATACGTTTGCCGACACTCTGCGCACCGACAGACAGAGACACCGCATCGAGCGCGATACGGTGCCGTATATGTTCGACGACGTGGTCGATACCGTCAAAATCCGCAACATGAATATCGACACCTCGCGTTATAAGTCCAAGCTGGTTAAGACCATAAACAACATCTTCTCGTACAGCCCAAGGAGGGTGTTGACCAAAGAACCGGTGGACAAGAGGTACGAGGGGTGCGTCATAGACTCGGTCGTAATAGTGCGTATTCCGCCGTTCGACGAGGATGTCAAGAGCCGCTTCATGAAGTGGACCTATCGGGCGGCCAATAACCTGCACGTTCTCACGCGCGAGTCGATGATACGCAAGATATTGATGATTAAGCCGGGCGATAGCTTCAATGTGGCCGATGCCACACGTAACGAGGTGCTCATAAGGGGGCAGGGCTTTATCGACGATGTGCGTATAGTGGCCGAACCGTCCGGCGAGGCGGGTCATGTGGTGTTAACGGTATATGTGAGCGACAATTTCTCTTTGGGAGGCGAGTTCGAGTACAACGGTCACGACGACTCCGAGCTGTCGGTATATGAGAACAACTTTCTCGGCACCGGCAATACCCTTAAGGTGACCGACTACTTCAACGTTCACGAAAGGCGATTCGCAAAATACGGCGATATATCGCACAAGTTCCACAACTTCATGGGTACCTTCGTGGAGATAACATCCACGTTGGGGTATGGCGACAGGGGCGACTATTTCAAGGTACGCAACAAGGTTCTCCGTCCCTATATCAAACCCACCGACTGGGCCGGAGGTCTCTATCAGGATTTCTCCCGTAGTATGGACGACATAGTCTCTATGGACTCCACCATACGTGTTACCCGTAACATATTCTCGGCATGGGCGGGCGGATCTTTCGAGGTGGCGCCCAAGGAGACGAATATCTATTTCAGTCTGCGGTACGAGTATCGTTACTTCATAGACGGTCCGTTCGTTAACCGCTGGGTGAACCGTTACTATCACAATAACACCTCGATGCTCTTTACCGTAGGTCTCTATAGGGAACATTTCTACCGGGGCAATCTCATATACGGTTTCGGGCGTACCGAGGATATCCCATACGGATTCAAAGCTGAGCTGTTGGGCGGTTACAGTTGGGGGCGTTACGACGACATACCCTACGTAGGCGCCCGTGCCTCCGCCGGACATCTGACGCATCTGGGGTATATGTACGCCAATGCTCAGTGCGGCACCTATCTGATGAACCAGTACAGCCGTTACAATCAGATGATAACGCGTCTCGATCTGCTCTATTTCACCAATCTGTTGTCGTTGAAGCGAGGTTACAATATGCGTCAGTTCCTAAGGGCGGGTGTCACAATCGGTTCCAATATGATGATAGGCGACGGGCAGAACATAACATTCGACGGCGATTACAGATTGCGCGATATAAGCATGGGCGACATAGTCGGCACCACCCGTCTCTACCTGTCGCCCGAGGCGGTGCTGTTCAGCCCTTGGCATATACTCGGGTTTCGCTTCTCGCTCTATTCGTTTCTCGATTCGGGCACTCTCGGTTTCGATAACAACCCTTTCAAAAACGAGTTTTACAGCGCCGTAGGGTTGGGAGTAAGGGTTCGTAACGAGAAGTTGGCGTTCAGTGCAATACAGTTCCGGTTCTCGGTGATGTTAAAGGGCGGACCGACCATCTCGTCGCAATATTTTAAAGTCTGTCACGAACAGAGGCTTGACGACCACCGATTCATCCCCGGCGAACCCAACTTCATAAAATTCGATTAGGGGGGGGACACAGTCCCCTTTTTGATAAACTATACCGTTGGTTTTGTCGCTTGGTTTTGGTGAACACAGCATCTTTGTGATGCGACGGATGTGTGAGGATATTTAAAAGTACAAGTGTGGGGACTGATTTGTTAGGCCTCTTCGCTAAAATGACAAAACAAAGCGACAGAGGTTTGTCTCTATCGCTTCGTATGGGCTGGAATCAGGCCGGATATGGATTCTCACGGGCCGATAATCCGACAAATGACGCTCACATATTAGTGTATGTGCCGTTCAATGATGGCATAAGGTGATTATTCCCTGTTCATTACGCCTCGTGTTGGTCCATCGGGACCGATTCGTCGGCACCCCAGTGCTCTTTTGATGCCGTTTTCAGCGGGTTGGCGCTTATCTCTGCGAATATGTTTCTGTTGCGGCATATGTCTATGGCCCGATATATGGCCGCACGCAGAGACGTCTCGTCGGCCATGTTCTTGCCGGCTATGTCGTAGGCTACGCCGTGGTCGGGGCTGGTGCGCACTATGTCCAGTCCGGCGGTGTAGTTGACCCCCTCTTCGCCGCTGAGTATCTTGAAGGGGGTAAGCCCTTGGTCGTGATACATGGCCAGTACGCCGTCGAATTTGGTGTAGCTGCCGTGTGCGAAGAATCCGTCGGCGCCGTAGGGACCGTATGCCGATATGCCCTCGAAACCGGCGCTCTTGATAGCCGGGGCTATTATCTCCTCCTCCTCGCGTCCGAGCAGACCGCAGTCGCCGGCGTGGGGGTTGAGGCTCAGGACGGCTATCCGCGGCGACCGTATGGAGAAGTCGCGGATGAGCGAACGGTGCATCATGCGTATCTTTTCGAGGATGTTCTCGGGTGTTATCCGTGCCGGCACCTTGACGAGCGGCTCGTGTATGGTTACAAGCCCTATCTTGACTATGTCGCTCACCATGAACATAAGAGGCGTCTTGCCTCCGAAGTTAGAGGCGAAATATTCGGTGTGTCCCACGAAATCGAACTGGTCGCTCTGCACGTTGGCCTTGTTGATGGGGCATGTCACCACCGCGTCGATGGCGCCCGAGGCAAGGTCTTTCATGGCCGCGTTGAGGGCGGCTACGGCGTATTGTCCTGCCAGCGGGGTGGACTTGCCCACCTCTATGCGTACGTTCTCGTCTATGCAGTTGATTATGTTGGGGTGCTTGGGCGATGCCTCCTGAGCCGAGCCTATCACGTTGAAGCTGAAAGATGCGTGGTCGGGCATGTCGCGCTTGTAGAAGCCGGCCACCTTGTTGCTTCCGTAGACTATCGGGGTGCACAGCTCGCACATGCGCGGGTCGGACAGCGCCTTTATCATTATCTCGTAACCGATGCCGTTGATGTCGCCGTGCGTTATGCCTATTTTAAGTTTTCTGTCTGTCATTTCTTATGCCTGTTTAGGTAGTGGTTGCCTCCTCGGGCGGCTGTCATGCGGTGGAGGGCGTTTAGACGGCCCGACGGCAAAACCGCTTCGGAGGTACATTCCCGAAAGACAAAATTAATCTTTTTTTGCATAAATGCAATCTTTGTTTGTAACTTTAACACTCCCTATGCGTTTAACAGAAAACAAACCGTAAGAGGCCGCCGTTGATAAGGAGCGGGGCCGGACAAATAAAAACTAAAACTTATGAAGAGATTTAAATCATTGTTGGCGGTTGTCGTCGCTCTGACGGCGATGATCTATTCGGTAGACCTCTTCGCGCAAACCAGAGCCGTAAGGCTGACAGGCTATCAGGGCGATGCTCTGTCGGGGATAAGCGTGTCCGGCGGATTCAAGGTGGAGTTGTCGCAGGGATCGGCAACCTCGGCTGTGGTGGAGGTAAACGAGGAGCTTGAGAAGTATCTGATATTCGAGAACAAGAACGGCATCGTTAACATAGGTCTCAATTTCAGCACGAACGAGGCGCAGTCGGTAATAAACCGTCTGCACAGACACACCAGACCGCACCTTGTGGCACGTGTCGTTGTCGGTGATATTGCGGCCATATCCGCATCCGGCGGCAGTGCAGTGTCTGTCAATACTCCGGTAGACGTGTCTCAGTTTTCGCTCAATGTAAGCAGCTCCAGCAAGGTCAACGGATTGGGCGTGAGAGCCAAGGAGGCCGCCATAAGGTTGTCGAACGGCAGCTCCGTGGAGATGGGTTCCGTGAATACCACCCGTTTGGATGTCTCTGTGTCGTCGTCGAGCAAACTGCACATGGGTGATGTCGTATCGGGAGAGATGACGGTAGGTGCCTCCAACGGTAGCGCCGTCAACACAGGCTCGGTAAGTGCCGACGCTATGGCGGTCAGAGCCTCGTCATCGAGCAGAATGTCTTTCTCGGGCGTACAGTCCAACGATATGACGTTAAACGCGTCGAACGGCTCTTCGGTGGAGACCGGGACGGTCAAAACTGTCGGATTGGCGTTGGGAATGTCGTCGTCGAGCCGTTTGCGTGCGGAGGGTATCGAGGCAGACAATATGACGGCCAATGCTTCGAACGGCTCCACTATTACAATAGAGCGC
>CAMWRR010000041.1 GCA_947176715.1 uncultured Rikenellaceae bacterium
GCGTTATTAACTAAATGTGCCTAACCGCCTCTATTAATTCTCTCGCGATGTGCGGCCCCCCGCAGGCTCCGTCCCTTGTGAAGCTCTCCGACTTCTTACTAACAGCACCCTAACCGCGCAAAAGAACTTTTCATAAGGAATCACTTGTCTATGCCCCCAACTATCCCTCTTCTGCCCACCGCGAGGCGCGGTCCCCCGCAATCTCCGTCCCTTGTGAATCTCTCCGCTACCGATTCGTCTCACCGACAGTCTCGACAATTATCCCGGCAACCATTTCCGTCGCTTCGTGATGGGCCTGATGACCTGTATCGGGGATAATGCGGTGGGTCATGTATGGTGTCATGGCGATTATTCTGTCACGGGCCTCCTCGGGTATGAAATAGTCGTCTGTTCCGAATACGGCGCACTGAGGTATGTTCAGCTCCGCCAGCTTTCCGGTGAGATCTTCGCGCTCCGCCATGCCTCGCAATGCGGCGAGTATACCCTCGTCGTCGGTCATCATGGCCTGTTCGGAGAGGGCGTCGATGGTCTCCTCCATGCGTTCGACATTACAGGGAGCGAAACTCCTCGACGGGTTGACGGAGGTGAGCAACTCTTTCCTGCCCTGCTCTATCACGGCTATCTCGCGCAATCTGTCGGCCGCACGCTCCGGCGTATCGGCCAGCGGCGAGCTGTGAAGCAATACGAGGGCAGAACAACGCTCAGGATATCTCGTCGCAAAGGCGCACGCGACATATCCCCCCATAGAGTGCCCCACTACGGCGGCCCTGTCTATTGATAACTTGTCGAGCAACGCGCATGCCGTGTCGGCGAAGTAGCTCATGGTGCACTTGTCGGACGGCACCTCGGAGATACCGTGTCCGGGTAGGTCTAAGGCGACCACGCCCACATGGGCCTCAAGCGCCTTTATGAGCACATCCCACGACTCTATCGACTCCATGTAGCCGTGTATGAGCATCACTACGGGCTTGTCGCCCATATCGTCGCTGACATAGTATCGTGTGGCCGTTCCGGCGAGTATGGCAAATCGTTCCATAATAATGATGTGGGGCGAGCCTTATGCGGCTGTATCGATGTTACAGTTCGTCTTCATCTTCAAAATAGTCGAGAACCGACTCTTTCTCGGGCCGATATATCTCCTCGTCTTCGTCGTCGAGAACTATGCGGTCTTTCCCGCTCTTTCTGTTGGGCGCGAGCTTTGTCGGCTTCTTCAAATCCTCCGAGGAACCTCTCTCCCGGAAATGTCTGTCGCTTTTCATCACGGTGTTACTCAGTGGTGTATCTTCAAGTAAGAGTCCCTGACGGGGCTATCCGTTACTACGGCAATAATAGCGATTTTTTTTAACTGCGCAAAACATGTCGCGGTTTTGGTTAATTTTGCATTGTGCGCACTACAGTTGTGCGCCCCCGAAACAGACTATAACCGACCGATTATGAAAACGATATTCGACCACCGCTCCATACGCCGCTACACCGACAGCCCCGTAAGCGACGATACTATGGAGCGCATACTTACGGCCGCCACACGCGCCTCTACGGTAGGCAACATGCAGCTCTACTCGCTCGTGGTCACCACCGACCGCGACATTCTCGACAAGCTCTCGCCGCTTCATTTCGGCCAGATAGCCTCTATGGGTGCCCCCGTAGCCGTCACCGTATGTTGCGACGTGCACCGCTTCTCGCGCTGGTGCAGTGTGTCGCAGACCGAGCCCTCCTACGACAACATGTTGTGGTTTGTGAACGGAGCCATCGACGCACTGCTCGCCTCCCAGAACATGATACTCGAGGCGGAGGCCAACGGGCTAGGCGCATGCGTGCTCGGCACCACGCTCTACAATGCCGCCGAGATATGCGACCTTCTGCGGTTACCCTGCGGTGTGGCTCCCGTCACCACCGTTGTCATGGGCCACCCCGCCGAGACCCCCTCGCTCACCGAGCGACTTCCGCTCGAAGCCGTCGTCCACCGCGACACCTACCGCGACTACGACGACCAAGAGATAAAAAGGCTATGGGCCGAAAAAGAGGCTCTCGACTACGTCAAAGAGCTGGTGCGCGAGAACGGCACACGCAATCTGGCCGAGATATTCACCACTAAAAGATACCCGGCAAGCGACAGCATATTCTTCACGGAGAAATACATGGAGACACTTAAAAAACAAGGCTTCCTGAAATAACGGCCGTTCGTACGGGCCGCTTTACGGAACCGGATCGTACCCCGACCCACCCCACGGATTGCACGACGCTATCCTCTTGATTGCGAGCCACGTACCTTTGAACAGACCGTATTTGCGCAACGCCTCGGCGGCATATTGCGAGCATGTGGGGGTATATCGGCATGCAGACGGCAGATGGGGAGAGACTACCCGTTTGTATATGAATATCAGAGCGAGCGGAACGGATATGGCTACATCCTTGAGTGTCAGCCCGTCACCTTTGGGCTTCGGCGCAGATCTGCGCGAGAATCCGTTCGACCGACCGGAAGATTGTGTCATAGCTCTCCTCCTTTTTAGAGACATAGATGAATGCGATGTCGACGTGTCTCATGGCGTCCGTGACGAAACGCCCCTTGCAAAGCCTGAACGCCTCGCGTGTGCGCCTCTTGATAAGATTGCGGTGCACGGCCCTCTTGCTGTAACGCTTGCTCACCGACACCAACATACGTAACGGCGGCACCCCATCCGCAGGCTCATTTACCAGATATACACACTTGAACGGAAAAGAGAAGAACGAACCGCCACGTGCGAACAGCGCGTCTATGTCGCGTTTGAGGCGTATCCGTTCTATTTTAGGGAATCTGCAGTCCACAGCGCTATTTCGCCTTGGCAGGCGTTTTGGTAGTGGTGGCCGAGGCCGACACCGTAGCGCTGGCGCTCTTCTTGACAGAGACGCTCTTGCGTTTTTTAGCCACCACCTTGGCTTTGGCCAGAAGCTGTTCGTTAAGCTCCGATGCCTCGCGTATGCTGGCGGCGATATATTCGGTATCTATGGCTTCGCCTTTATTGAAACGTTTTATGTAGTTGTCGAGCGCCATCACCATAGAGGGGAACTCCTTGGTGGGGGCGAGCACCGACACCTCCATGCCGGCATCCATAGCGGCCTTTGCCGTAGCCGTGCCGAACGTGGCTATCTTGCAACCTTCGTAGACGCTGCTGTCGAACGACTCCACCAGCGATGTTATCTCGGCTGGCGAGTAGAACGCCACTATCCCGAACTTCTTGAGGTCGAGCTCTTTGACGGCGTCGTTGCTGACGGTACGGGCGAGCACCACCTTGTCGTATTTTATCTTGGCCTTGTCGAACGCCTTGAACATCTCGGGCTTATGGGGCTCCGACACCGCCACGAGGAAACGCTCCTCCTTGTGTTTGACCACTATGTCCATCATGTCGGCGACACTGCCCTTGCCGAAGAATATCTTGCGCTTGCGGTAGACTATGTATTTCTGCAGATAGAGCGCGATGGCCTCTGTCATGCAGATATATTTCATATCCTCGGGCACCGTCACGCGACACTCGTCGCATATCCTGAAAAAGTTGTCGATAGTAGTACGGCTCGTAAAAATAACCGCCGTATGAGCCAGTATGTCTACGCGTTGGCTACGGAACTCCCGGGCCGATACCCCCACCACCTTTATGAAAGGCCTGAACTCTATGTTGAGCTTGTTGCGAGTTATGAATTCCGCGTAGGGAGACTTGTCGGGAACGGCGGGAGCGGGCTGAGATACCAATATGGATGTTATTTTCAAAGCGTTTCTGATTTTTGAATAACAGTAATTATAAAGCTGATCGGCAATAATTCGACCATGCAAAGGTACAAAATGTATTGAAGAAATGAAACCCTCCAACGGATAAATAATTTCGTCAGCTCTATCGTATGATGCAGAACCATAAGCACAAGAGCCGCCATGATGGCGTATCGCAACACCATGAACATATCGTGCGGCACAAACGCCGTCAACGCCGTTATCGGGGTTATGACAAGCCCCCAGAAGCAGAATGTCAGCTTGTCGTTAAGGCGCAACGCCTCGAAGAAAAGATACGACTTGGAAGCCCCTCTGACTATGCCTGTCACCAGCCTGCGCCACAACGCCACGAGCACCACGGCACCCAAGGCTATGGGCATAATGTGGTCCGACACGCCGTAACTCTCGCCGCCCAAACCGTACGACCCCGCTATGGCGCACAGGGCCGGGGCCAACGACAATATCAGCAACGCCGACGACATATCGGTGAGCTTGATAATGTTGACATCGAGCGATTCGGCCAGCACGCGCGCAGTGTAGCTGTAGAATTTGGCCTTGAACACCGACGGCAGTAGCGGCTTGTAAAGATAGAGCATACGGGTGTAGAGCACGATTAAGGTCATCGCCACGACTATATCGTAGACGGGCGGTGCGACAGGCATCGCCGGCCCGGCCTCCCGAGGCACGAAAGACACTGTGACCGCGGCATCGCCGAGCACGTCCGTCAGCTCTGCCGCTACCGGCACGCTCCGCTCCGACAAGAACCCGTGGTCCTCCGACGATACAGGATAACGCACGGTGACGGCGGCGCTGTCCGAGACGGTCGCATATACTACCGCATGGTGCGCATGTGTCGTCGTATCCGCCTGTGCGGCAATATCTCGTTGCTGTGTGGTCACGGTCCGGAATTTGGTGCAAAGATAATCAAACCGCAACTAATTTATAGACAAAAAAACAGCTGTATGAGACTAATTGCCCGCCATACAGCCGTTTTTATTTTCTAAGACAGAACTCTCTACCTACCCATAAGCTCGTCATAGCTCAGAGGCAGGGAGTATTTCAACACTGCAGGCACAGGGTCTATTACAATGGCATATATCGCCATATTGTCGAAGTCTACGGTAAAATCGAACACATCTCTATCTAACCTGACCATTTTGGTCGGATTGCCATTCCAGTCGAAGAACAGCACCGACTCGACTCCTTTCAGATAGTCCTCTCTCTCTTTCAGCTCTCTGCCTATGAACCCTAATGCAAACCCGTCGTTACAAGCCGAGACACCTGCGAACATGTGCCAGTCGGGCTTTTGACCGAACCGCGTTCCGAACTCTGTCCGGACGGCGACAGCCTTGCTCTCTATCTCCATCGGGCCGTTAAGTACCATAACACCGTCGAACGGTACAGAGTATATCTCCGTACGGTTCCACGACATATTCGACGATACCATGTGCTTTTTGTCAGGCGAAAGGGCTATCTGCATTTGGAACAGGGCATTGTTAGGCGCCACCCCCTCCTCGAGCTTATCTGTCTGGAACACACCTACCGTATCGGTCACCGTACCGTCCATGCACGCCAACAGATAGCGAACCTCCGGTTTAGACAACGGAGCATAAAGCAACTGACTGTCAGATAATGCGGTAATCTTCATAAAGCTATCGGACATCGTCGATATGCACTCCGCATCACCGCTCAACGAATCGGGATTTACCGTTATTTTCATCACCTTGCCATCCTGAGCACCCCCTGCGAACAACACCCCGTCATCCGACCATATATTGGTGACATAGAGACACTCTTTAGGACCGTTGCCCCTATAGAGACACTGTGCGAAATCTCCGTTATTGACATTCAAAAGCCACAGCTGGCTTTCGGTGCGTGTATCTTTGAACGCCACAATAGAGTCGGAGACCATGCACATATCGAAAGGCATCCCCATTACCATTTCAGTACGAGATATTATCTCTGGCTCCACGCTCGACAGATCGACCATGTCGAACGAGTTCAGGTCATAACTCTTAAAATCATCGGCAGGGGCGGTACCGCAACCGGATAAGACAAGCATCGACACGCAAAATATCGATACCGGATTGAGTTTAAAACGTTTCATTAAAAAATAGCCCTCATATCAACACATCTGATCTCAAAGCCATAATTCGTATAAAGGATACAATCATAGCGAGGATCGTAAGAACAATAAACATCGCATTTTCCGTCAATACCCTCCATAGACGACAATGCCTCTATATTATCCGCCTGAAAATCGAGCGATACATCCTTTGCATTAGCGATATACGCAGTAACCCATCCTAAAGTGACGACAGCAAGCGAAGCTACCGCATAAAACAATTTTTCATAATAGATCAAGGTTTATGGTTATTTTCCACAAAAAAAATTATTTCTACATATACAAATATTTTCCATACGATTTCCGACTTCAATGAAACCGCATAATCAATCGGGCTTTATTCAGACACGGGACCATTCCTATTAAAGACAAGACGACAAGGGACAGAGAGCAGTAGTCTACAGAAAACACACAACATGTGGCACCGTACTACTCGGCACCCGAACCTACTTCATGTGAGTACCCGTCCCGGCCTCGTCTCCGGCGGTGCTTTTTGCGACGTGTTCCCCGCAAGTTGTGCAGTCGCTCGCGCATGATGGAGTGCAGCGCGCATCATCCTCCTCGGGTAACAGGCCGAGTGCGCGCTCCTCTTCGAGTATCTCGGCGGTGGCGCATTTGAGACCGCGTTTTTTCATCTCGTCGTTCTCGCCCACCTCGCTCTGTATGTGATGTCCCTTGCGGATTAGGGTTATGGAGAGGCCGAGTATGAGCAATGCGGTGAAGACGGCCGCTATCGTTATGGTTACGAGTGTTGTTGTCATGACGTTATTTTTTTATATCTTTGGATTCGCTTAGATACTCGACCCCGACAAGCTCGGATCCATTCGCTTTTGCCGGTCGGCCCGCGTATCTCAGAACTGTTGAATATCTGCAAATATAGGCAAAATTCATACCTTGCAGCACACGTGAGTTTTTATTGTCATGAAGATAGTGATTGCGGGTGTCGGAGAGGTCGGTAGCCATCTGGCGCGCATGCTCGGAGAGGAGATGCACGACATAACGGTCATTGACGACGACCCCAAGAACATAGAGAACATAAGCGGATTTTCCGACATAGTTACGATAACCGGCGACGCCACCACATTCGACGCGCTCGCCGAGGCCGAGGTCTCAAAGGCCAATCTGTTCATAGCCGTGGGGCCAGTGGAGAGCAAGAACATAATAGCCGCCACGCTGGCCAAGCAGCTCGGCGCCAAAAAGTCTATAGCCCGCATCGACAACGACGAATACCTCCGTCCCAACAACACAGAGATATTCATCAACATGGGCATCGACTACCTCTTCTACCCCGAGATGGTGGCCGCCGACGAGGTGATAACGCTCTTAGGTAACACCGGCACCTCGGAGTACGTCAACTTCTCGGGCGGCAAGCTCTCGCTCGTGGTGTTCAAGCTCTCGTCGTCATCGCCGTTAGTAGACCACACTTTGGCCGAAATGACCGACACGGCCGGACAGCTGAGCTACCGCACAGTAGCCATATCGCGCAAGGGCAAGACAATAATACCCACAGGGTCGGAATACTTCAAGGAGGAGGACACGATATACATAATCACCGACAACAAGTCGATGGAGGAGTTGCTCGAGCTATCGGGACGCGACAACGTCAAGGTGCGCAACATGATGATACTCGGCGGCAGCAAGATAGGCCAGCGCGTCGCCCTTGCGCTTCAGAACCAGGTCAACGTCAAGCTGGTGGACTACAACGAAGAGAAAGCCCACAAGCTGGCCGAGATGCTCGACAACACCCTCGTGATAGCCGAAGACGGACGCAACACCGAGGTGATGATAGAGGAGGATTTGGGCGGCATGGACGCTTTCGTGGCGGTGACCGGACGCTCCGAGACCAACATACTGGCGGCCATGCTGGCCAAGAAGATGGGGGTGAAAAAGGTCATAGTAGAGATAGAGAACCTCAACTACATATCGTTGGCCGAGAGTATGGGCGTAGACACCGTCATCAACAAGAAGCTCACCACGGCCAGCAGTATCTTCCGCTTCACCATGAACACCGACGTACAGGCCATCAAGTGCCTCAACGGCTGCGACGCCGAGGTGCTGGAGTTCATAGCCAAGCCCGACAGCCCCGTCACGAAGGGTCCGTTGCGCGAGACGCGCTTCCCCGAGGGGGCTACCATAGGCGGTGTGGTACGCGGCGACAAAGTATTCATAGCCAACGGCGACACCGAGATAAAGGCCTACGACAGGGTTGTAGTCTTCTCGTTGCCCGACGCCATTTCCAAGATAGGACGATTCTTCATATAAAAAGAGACTGTTATGGCTACATTTGAAGTGATAGGAGGTCACCGGCTGAACGGACGTATAACGCCGCAAGGTGCCAAGAACGAGGCGTTGCAGATATTGTGCGCCGTGTTGCTCACGCCTGAGAAGGTCACCGTATCAAACATACCCAACATACTCGACGTGATGAAGCTCATAGAGCTGTTGGGCAAGATGGGCGTGGAGGTGGAGCAGATCGACCGCCACACCTACTCCTTTCAGGCCCGCGACATCGACTGGGAGTACATGGAGAGTATCGACTACCAGAAAGACATGTCGAAGCTCCGCGGCGCCATCATGGTGCTGGGACCGTTGCTCGCCCGCTTCGGACGCGGCTACGCCCCCAAGCCGGGAGGCGACAAGATAGGACGCCGTCGTCTCGACACCCATTTCATAGGCTTCGAGAAGCTCGGAGCCCGCTTCCGTTACGATACCGACACATCGTTCTTCAAGGTGGAGGCCGACAAGCTCCGAGGCGCCTACATGCTCCTCGACGAGGCTTCGGTGACAGGCACGGCCAACATAATAATGGCCGCCGTGATGGCCGAGGGCACCACCACCATATATAACGCCGCATGCGAGCCATACATACAACAGCTCTGCCGCATGCTCTGCCGCATGGGCGCACGCATCGACGGCATCGGCTCCAATCTGCTCACCATAGAGGGGGTATCGTCGTTGCACGGCACCGAGCACCGCATGCTCCCCGACATGATAGAGGTGGGCAGCTTCATAGGCATGGCGGCCATGACCCGCTCGGCAATAACGATAGAGAACGTCTCTTTCGACAACCTCGGCATCATACCGCAACAGTTCGAGCGTATGGGCATACGCTTCGAGCAACGCGGCGACGACATAATAGTGCCCGAGCAAGACAGCTACGAGATAGAGAGCTTCATAGACGGCTCCATAATGACCATAGCCGACGCCCCTTGGCCCGGCCTCACGCCCGACCTCCTCTCCGTGTTGCTGGTAGTGGCCACGCAGGCCAAAGGGACGGTGCTGATACACCAGAAGATGTTCGAGAGCCGCCTCTTCTTCGTCGACAAGCTCATAGACATGGGGGCGCAGATAATACTATGCGACCCTCACCGCGCCACCGTCATAGGCCACAACCACCAGATAAGGCTCCGCGCCTCGGTGATGACCTCGCCCGACATACGCGCCGGCGTAGCCCTGCTCATAGCGGCCATGTCGGCGGACGGCCGCAGCATAATACAGAACGTAGAGCAGATAGACCGCGGCTACGAGTCTATCGACCTGCGTCTGAACGCATTAGGTGCAGAGATTAGAAGATTGTAATCTTCTAATCTCTGCACCTAATGCGTTCAGACGCAGGTCGATAGACTCGGCCAAGCCCTTCGGGGAGGTACTTTTGTCACTCGACAAAAGTACCCAAAAACGAGGGGCACAGCCCCTTTTGAATCAACTTTATATGTCAGGAAGTTATTTTATGCCGGTGAAAACGGCATGTCGGGTTATGTAAAAAAGATACGCTCAAAGATTTATAAAGACCCAAACATATAAACACAAAACAGATACAACATACCGGAATCATCTCAGCTCGCAAATCTGATATTGATAAAGAATCGACCTCTCTTGGTGTTAATCCGACTTCATCTTTCAAGTGATTCATTATCACACGAACTTGTAGGAAATAGAAACGGGACCTTTTCAAATTATAATTCAACGAAAGCGACGGCTAAAATACGTAGTCATGAATAAAGAAAACAACATAATACTTTATCAGGACGATAACGACATAACTCGCGTATCAGTTCGTTTTGCCGATGAAGATTTGTGGCTGACACAAAATCAGTTAGCAGACATATACTGCACAACCAAACAGAATATCAGTCAGCATATAGACAATATATTAAACGACGGCGAGTTAGACTGCAACCGAACTGTAAAGGAATTCTTGACAGTTCGACAAGAGGGGAGACGTCAGGTACAACGAAGTGTCATGCATTATAATCTGGATATGATAATCGCCCTTGGCTATCGTGTCCAGTCGCAGGTAGCGACTCGTTTCCGAAGATGGGCCACCCAACGGCTTCATGAATATATCCAGAAGGGGTTCGCAATGGATGACGAGCGATTGAAGCAAGGAGGGAACCGCTATTTCCGTGAACTCTTGCAACGCATCAGGGATATTCGCAGTAGCGAACGCAATTTTTACCAACAAGTGACGGATATATATGCCACAGCGACAGATTACGACCCTCGTGACGAATTGACAAAAATGTTTTTCGCTACCGTACAAAACAAGTTGCATTATGCCATTCACGAAAATACGGCTGCCGAAATCATATACAATCGTGTAGACAAT
>CAMWRR010000042.1 GCA_947176715.1 uncultured Rikenellaceae bacterium
GGCTGTGCCCCCTCGTTTTTGCCTACTTTTGTCGAGTGACAAAAGTAGGTCTCCATGAAGTGGTCCCACGGAAGGCTCTCCATGAAATGGTCTGCCTGAAAGCCCCCTCGGAGAGCGCCCACCGCGAGATGCCGGCTAAACGGCCCTATGAGAGCCTGCCGGCAGGCTCTCATAGGGCCGTTTAAGCCGGACTACTTCACGACAAGCCTTTGTCCGATGTTGATACGGCTCGATGTCAATCCGTTCAGCTTCATTATCTTGTCCACCGTGGTGCCGTAGCGTCGGGCTATGGCGTAGAGGGTGTCGCCCTTTACCACGCGGTGTGTGACGGAACCCGTGCTCTTGGTCTGGGTGCCGCTCTGCGCGCTTGCAGACGATGCCGTAGTCTTTGGCGGCGTTACGACCGGCTCATCTTCGGGCAGGTCGCGCTTCTTGGAGGATGCGCTCACCACGCCTTTACGGTTGTAGACATACAACGAGCCGTCCTGCAGCTTGTTCTTCTTGACGTCGATGAGCAGATTGGGGTTGAAGAACTGCCCCATCACCCTCACCTCGAAGTGTACGTGGTCGGTGGTGGCGCGTCCGGTACGTCCCACCTTGGCTATCACGTCGCCGGCTCTGACGCGGTCGCCTGAGCGGGCTATGTTGCGCGAGTTGTGGCTGTAAACCGTCTCCAGACCGTTGTCGTGACGTATCACCACCACGTTGCCGTAGCTGCTGTAATTCTTCGACATGCGCACCACACCGTCGAATGCGGCGTAGACATTGCTCCCGGGAAGCGCCTTTAGGTCGACGCCCGTGTGCATGCGTCCGCTACGTATGCCGTAGTCGGAGATGAACCAGCCGTCGCACGGGTAGTGGAAATCGCGCTTCATGGAGGAGAGGTCGTAGTAGAGATAGTCGCGCCCCTTGAACGGGTCGTAATAGGAGAACTTGACATGTTGCGTCTCTATCTCCTTGAACTTGAACATCTCGGGGTCGCCGGCGAAACGATGGTTGTCGCGGTCGATACGGTCGTAGAGCGAGCTGGTGTCGGCATCGGCGGCTATCTTGTCCCACGAGCGGCGCTCCTCCCTCTTCTCTGAGGCGGTGACACGGTGGGGCTTTATGTCGCCGGTGTAGGGGGTGCCGTCATCGTTGAGATAATATGACGGCAACTGGCTGCTCCGGCTCTTTTTGAGAGAGGAGCAGCCGGTTACCGTGAGGGCGAGCACGGCGGCGACTGCAAGTGACAGCGTCGCTCTCATGCTACTCCATGCCGTTGAGGAAACGTTCGGCGTCCAGTGCGGCCATACAGCCCGAACCTGCGGCGGTGATGGCCTGACGGTAGCGCGGGTCTTTGACGTCGCCGGCGGCGAATACACCTTTGACACTCGTCTTGGACGTTCCCGGCTCCACCTTTATATACCCCTCGGCATCCAGCTCCAGCTGACCGTCGAACACCTTGGTGTTGGGGGTGTGGCCTATGGCGAGGAAGAAACCGTCTATGTTTATGGTGTGCATCTTGCCCTCTTTGTCGACGAGCAACGCACCGTTGACACCGTCTTCGTCACCGAGCACCTCTTTGGTGTTATGCTCGAAGAGCACCTCTATGTTGGGGGTGTTGAAGACGCGGTCCTGCATGGCCTTGGAGGCGCGCAGATAGTCTTTGCGCACTATCATGTAGACCTTGCGGCAGAGGGTGGCCAGATAGGTGGCCTCCTCGCATGCCGTGTCGCCGCCGCCCACTACGGCCACATCTTTCTTGCGGTAGAAGAAGCCGTCGCAGGTAGCGCACGCCGATACGCCCATGCCGCGGTATTTCATCTCCGACTCCAGACCGAGATAACGGGCCGTGGCTCCGGTGGCCACTATGAGTGCGTCGGCCTCTATTACGGTGCCGCCGTCTATGGTCACCTTGAACGGACGCGACGAAAAGTCGGTGGCGGTGACTATGCCGGTGCGTATGTCGGTACCGAGGCGTTCGGCCTGACGGCGCAGATCCTCCATGAGAGAGGTGCCGGTGGTGCCGTCGGGATAGCCGGGGAAGTTCTCTATCTCGGTGGTGGTGGTGAGCTGACCGCCCGGCTCTATGCCCTGATAGAGGACGGGAGCGAGGTTGGCGCGTGACGCGTAGATGGCTGCGGTGTAACCTGCGGGACCGCTACCGATGATGAGGATTTTTGTCTTTTCGTTTGCCATTATTGTTCTGTCGGTTTGTTGTTATACTTATGATTGATGCCGATTATCGCCTCGGGCGACCTACGCTTTAAGCACCCCCTGCTCTATGAGCGATTCGGCGATCTGCACCGCATTGAGGGCGGCACCTTTCTTTATCTGATCGCCTACACACCAGAATGTCAGTCCGTTGGGGTTCGATATATCTTTGCGGATGCGTCCCACGTATACAGGCTCCTTACCCGCTATGTCGAGCGGCATGGGATACTCCTTGCCCTCGGGATTGTCTACCACAACCAGCCCCTTGCTACCAGCGAAGGCCTCGCGCACCTCGTCGACACCGAGGGGGCGCTCCGTCTCCACCCATACGGCCTCGGAGTGGGCGCGCATAACGGGCACACGCACGCATGTGGCGCTCACCTCTATGTCGGAGTGCATTATCTTGCGGGTCTCGTTATACATCTTTAGCTCCTCTTTGGTGTAGCCGTTGTCGCAGAAGACATCCACGTGGGGTATGAGGTTGAAAGCCAGCTGATAGGCGAACTTCTCCACCGTGGGTTTCTCGCCCGCCGCTATCTGACGGTACTGGTTCTCCAGCTCGGCCATAGCCTGTGCTCCGGCTCCGCTGGCGGCCTGATATGTGGCTACATGTACGCGTTTTATGTGCGACAGCCTCTCTATGGCTCCGAGCGCCACCACCATCTGGATAGTGGTGCAGTTGGGGTTGGCGATGATGCGTCGCGGCATCTGCACCGCATCCTCCGGATTGACCTCGGGGACCACCAGAGGCACGTCCGGCTCCATGCGGAACGCGCTGGAGTTGTCTATCATCACCGTGCCGTGCTTGGTTATGGTATCGGCATACTCCAATGAGGTGGAGCCGCCCGCCGAGACAAAGGCCACGTCTATGCCCTTGAAGTCGTCGTTATGCTTCAACTCCTTGACTACATGCTCTTTGCCGCGAAAGAGATACGACGTGCCCGCGCTCCGTTTGGAGCCGAACAGGGTCAACTCGGTAACGGGGAAAGAGTGGTCTTCGAGCACTCTGAGAAATTCCTGTCCAACGGCGCCGCTCGCGCCCACTATGGCTACTTTCATCTTTTATATCGTTTGAGGCGGGAGGCCCGCACTATTTACAAAATCTTCCGAGGCACGCTCCTGTGTCGGGCGACCTCTCCTCGCACACGCGCGGCTCTACAAGTCGAAGAAGCCGTCGTTATCGTCCTGTCGTCTGTCTACCTCCCTATCGGTAAACTCGGAACCCTCTTCAAACAGACCGGGACAGTCGTGACGTTCCACCCCTACCGGCTTGACGAATGTGTCGCTCTCGCTGATGCCCAAAGAGGTGTCCTTATATACCTTCTGCATGAATATGCCGAACGCGGGCAGTGCCATCACGCCGCCCTCGCCGCGCGACGACGGGTGCACGCTACGGTCCTCGCCGCCCACCCATACTCCGGCCACTATCTTTGGCGTCACACCCATGAACCACGCGTCGGAGTTGTTGTTGGTGGTGCCGGTCTTGCCGCCCATCTCGCCGGTGAACTGGTAGACATTGCGCAACCTTATGGCCGTGCCGCGGTTGACCACGTTCTGCAACAGACCCAGCATGTCGAACGCGCTCTGTTGCGATATGGCGTCGTAGCTCTGTGGGGCGAATGTAGCCAGTATGTTGCCGTGCCTGTCCTCTATGCGGGTGACGAATATAGGCTCTATGTGCACGCCCATGTTGACGAAATCGGTGTAGGCCCCGGCCATCTCCATGAGCGACACGTCGGCGGTGCCCAGACAGAGCGACGGCGTAGGGTCGATATAGCTCTTGATGCCGAGACGGTGTATGAAATCGGCCACCGCCGCGGGCTGACCCGCCTGTTGCATTATCCATGCGGAATAGTTGTTGCGGCTCATGGCCAGACCCCACCACAAGGGCCTCAGCTCCCCGGCCTGCTCCACGTTGCCCGCCTCCTTGGGGCTCCACCCCTCAATGGTGACGGGCGAGTTGGGCACGGGCGAACACGGGGTCAGACCCAGCTGGTCTATGGCGAACGTGTAGACGTAGGGTTTGAACGTAGAGCCGGCCTGACGTCGGCCCTGCGACACCATGTCGTACATGAAGTGGCGGAAGTCGACACCGCCAACGTAGGCCTTGACATACCCCGACGACGGCTCTATGGCGACCATGCCCGAACGGAGGAACCCTTTGCTGTAAAGGATGGAGTCGCGCGGGGTCATCACCGTGTCTATGCCGTAGCGTCTGCCGTAGCCGAACACCGTCATGTCGGTAGGCGTACGGAACGCCTTGTCGATGGCCGCCTCGCTCGCCCCTTCGTTCTTCATGCGGCGGTAACGGTCGGTCTGTCTGACGGCGCGGTTTATTATATCCTCCTGCTCCTTTTTGGTGATGTTGGAGAAGATGGTGCCGCGCGCCTTGGCCTGAGCGTTGAAGTGGGGCTGCACGTTCTTGCTCATGTTCTCCACCACGGCCTCCTCGGCGTATCTCTGCATCTTGGAGTTGATGGTGGTGTATATCTTAAGCCCGTCCTTATATATGTTATAAGGTGTGCCGTCGGCCTTTTTGTTCTTGTTGCACCAACCGTAGAGCGGGTCGTTCTCCCACTGCCGGACCAACTGGTTGTAGTCCCAGTCGGAGATGAACGGGGTCTTCTTCGGCTCGCTCGCCGTCATGTAGAGGCGCAGCATGGTGCGGAAATAGGTGGCTATGCCCACGTCGTGCGATATGGGCTGGTAGTTGAGCTTTATCTCCGTGCGCTTGAGCGAGTCCAGCTCCTTTTTGGTGATATAGCCATGCGCCTCCATGCGGGCGAGCACCGTGTTGCGACGGTTGAGCGCGTTCTTGGGGTTACGCACGGGGCTGAAACGCGAGGGTGCGTTGACGACACCCACCAGCATGGCCGCCTCCTCTATGCCCAACTCGCGCGGACTCTTGCCGAAAAAGGTCTGTGCCGCCGACTTTATGCCGTAGGCGTTGCTACCGTACTCCACCACGTTGAGATACATAACTATTATCTCCTCCTTGGTGTAGTTATGCTCCAGCATCACGGCCGTTATCCACTCCTTGAACTTGGCTATCACGAGTGCGGCGTTGCGGCTTACGGACGAACGGTAGTCGGTGGTGTCGCGCGGGTAGAGGTTCTTGGCCAGCTGTTGCGATATGGTGGAGCCGCCGCCTTGGTTCTGCGCCAGAAGCACCGTTCTGAAAGCCACGCGGAAAAGGCTGGGGATGTCAATGCCCGAATGGCTGTAGAAACGGGCATCCTCGGTAGAGACCAACGCCGCCACCAGATAGGGCGACAAGTCGTCGTAATCTACGAACGACCTGTTCTCAACGAAGAGACTCCCGAGCAGCTGTCCGTCCTCCGATATGATGTCGGTGGCAAGATTGCTACGCGGATTCTCCAACTCCTCGAAGGTGGGCAACGTACCGAACGCACCCGACGCTATAAGGCTGAATATAACCGTCACCGCCACTATCGGCAACAATATGACGCTCCAGAATATTATCGAAAAACGTCTCTTGTTCTTTATCTCGAAAATTTTTCTCTTTCTTTTCATCGCTTACAGGAGCAAACCCTTTAAAAAGTGTTCGAGAACGAATACGCCTACACCGGCCAGATAACCGGCAAGAGCTATCAGCGACACGTTCTTGAGGTACCACACGAAGCTGATCTTCTCTATACCCATGACCACCACGCCGGCCACCGAGCCTATTATGAGCAGACTGCCGCCCACGCCGGCGCAGTAGGCGAGCATCTGCCAGAAGATACCGTCGGGCATGAACGCCGCCATATATTCCGGGTCGGCCGCCGCCACCACCGACGAACTGTCGGCAAGCGGGTACATGCCTATGGCCGCCGCTACGAGAGGCACGTTGTCGACCACAGACGACATGATGCCTATGAATATGTTGATGAGGTATATGTTATGCACATGTTCGTCCAAGAAAGAGGCGAAGGCCCCCAACACCCCCGTCATCTGCAACACGCTCACGGCCAGCAGAATGCCGAGGAAGAAGAGTATGGTGGGTATGTCCACCCGGCGTATCACTCTCGGGACGCGGTGTTTGAGCGCCTCGTCGACGCACACCTTGCGCTTGTACATAACCTCGGTATAGACCCACATTATACCCAACGCCATAAGCACACCCATAAAGGGGGGCAGATGGGTGACGCTCTTGAACATAGGCACCGCAACCAGACACCCTATGCCCAACAGGAATATGGAGGCGCGCTCCTTGCGTGTTATTATGGTAAGCCACGAACCCGAGGCCTCGTGACCGGAATTGTTGTCGGTGATGATGCCGTGTAACAGCCTCGACGAGATGCACAGAGGCACCAGCATCGACACCAGACTCGGCAGGAATATGGCCGGAATGATGCCCTCGGCCGACACATTGCCCTTGACCCACAGCATTATGGTGGTGATATCGCCGATGGGCGACCACGCACCGCCGCTGTTGGCCGCTATTATTATGATGGAGGCGTACACCCAACGCTCCTTGTAGTTCTGTATTATGCGACGCACCAGCATGACCATGACTATGGAGGTGGTCATGTTATCCAGAAGGGCCGAGAGGAAGAAGGTGATGAACGCTATGAGCCACAACAGCTTGGTCTTGTTGCGGGTCTTGATACGGTTGGTGATGATGGCGAAACCGCCGTGTACGTCGATAAGCTCGACTATAGTCATGGCTCCGACAAGAAAGAAGAGCGTCTCCGATATTTCGCCCAACTGCTCCACTATCTGCACGTTGACGATAAAGCTGACGCATTGCTCTATCGCCGTCATGGACTGAGTGACGGGGTTGGTCTCGAGATAGTGGATGAACTCCTCGGGATTGTATCGGGCTACGATATCGGCACCGAACATGGCATAGATGACCCAAAGCAACGTGCCCATGATGAGGGCGGGACCGGCCTTGTCTACCTTCAATCTGTGCTCCAGCGCTATAGCCATATAGCCGACCAAGAAGACGACAATCATCATTTTTATAACCATACCTCGAAACTTTGTGTTGTACTCCCGATGAGAATCGAACTCATATCTTAGGAACCGGAATCCTAAATTTTATCCATTAAACTACAGGAGCGGTTGCCGCAGGCTCGTCGGGGAAGAGGCCCCCGCACATGTTATGTCGTCAGCCTTAAGGGCTTTGCAAAAGTAGCAAAAATTCCCCGATCTCACATGCAAAAACAGGAAAACTTTTTTCAAAGTCTTCCTGTGTTCAGCCTTTTTTGTCAGGCTGACGGGTCCTAGCAGTGTTGCAAATTTAAAGATAATATTCAATATGGTGTTTAAGAAGCACGTTAATTTTAAATATTTTTTTATCGGCGGCATCTCTCCGGGGTTGTTTTCAGGCATCGCAAAGGGGCCGACGCCTACCCCCCACCGTCATCTCACCCTCGATAGCAACGGCACGCCGTCGAAGAAGTTGATGATATTCTGCGAGGCGTAACGGGCCATCGCATTGCGGGTGTCGAACGTCTGGGTCCCGGTGTGCGGGGTCATCACTATGTTGTCAAGCTCCGACATGGCGGGGTCTATCCTGCCGTCTCCGTTCTCGTAGACATCGACTCCGGCACCGAATATGCGACCCTCGCGCAGGGCCTCTATCATAGCCTTCTCGTCCACCAACGGTCCGCGGGCGGTGTTTATAAGTATGGCGGTAGGCTTCATGCGCGAGAACTCCTCCCTGCCGATGATATGGCGTGTCTGGTCGGTACACGGGGCGTTGAGCGACACTACGTCCGAAGACGATACCAGCTCGTCGAGCGAGAGGTAGCGTGCGCCGTACATGGCCTCCGTCTCCTCCGGCAGACGGTTGCGGTTATGGTAGACTATCTCCATGCCGAAAGCCCTCGCACGACGCGCCAGAGCCTTGCCTATGCGTCCCATGCCTATTATGCCGAGCCTCTTGCCCTCCAGTGTCAGACCCATGTTGCTGAGGATATTCCAGCTGATGCGCCCCTCGCGTATCCTGCGGTCGCAGAGAGTGACGTTGCGGGCCACGTCGAGCATCAGAGCCATAGCCATCTCGGCGGTGGGCTCCGTGACGGGATCGGGGGTGTTGGCCACCACTATGCCCTTGGAGGCGGCATAGTCGACATCTATGTTATCGTAACCCACGCCGAAATTGGATATTATGCGCAACCTGTCGCCGCCCCAGTCTATCATCTGGCGATCGGTACGTATGGCGAAAAAGCTGATCATGCCGTCGGCTTCGGGCAACAGCTCGCGTAGCTCCTCACGGGTGAAATTGTGTCCCGAGGAGGGGTGTATCACCTCGAACCTGCGCTCCAGCTCGGCGAACCCCTCGCGCAACATGTGACCCTGTACTACTATTCTTTTCATAATCCGAATTATCTTTAAAGCCTAACCCCGTACATTCCGACGGCCGCAGATGCGGAACCCGCACCGCGACTACCGGAAAACCACATCGCAACACACGGCTTTTACGGCGAATATGGCGCTTATCATCTTTATGGGAAGCATGCCGGGCTCGAAAGCGCGGTTGGTGGCGCGCAACAGGAAGTGAGACTCGCTCTTCTTGGCATCGGGGCATCGGCATATACGCCTGAGCAACCGTCGTCCGTCGTCCAATATTATAAGATAGGGCTTACCGTACACCACGGCGTTCCAATCCTGAAGCCTGCGCAGCAACACTACGGCTCCGGCGGGCATAGTGGGGGCCATACTGTTGCCCACCATAGTGAATGCCACGTCGTCGTGTTCCGCCCCGTCGAAGGCGACATATCCGCGGATGTATTCGGAATTGCCGTCCGGGTCGGGGAGACGACCTACGGTATCGAAATTGTAAAGGGGCACTATCCTTGCCTGCTCACGCGCATATTTGGCCCTCTCGTCGATATTCTCGAACACCGACGACTCCGGACCGAACATGTCGCCCTCGCCCTCGTCGAGCCACACCATATTTACACCGAGAGTCTCTATCAGAAACTGTCTGTTGCGGGCGGAGAGTTGCGTGTATCCGTTCTCTATCATCGAATAGGCGCTCTTCTTTATACCGCATATCACTCCCATCTTCTCTTGCGTGTAACCCAACGTCTTGCGCAACAACCTCAGTCTGGCGTGTATGGACATCGTAATGAAAATTAAGAAATTCTTATGGCCGACGGCTATTCACCCTCTAATTTTGTCTTCGACAGAACAAAGTTCATTGGTAAAGATATGTATTTTGGCGACAAAAACAAAACCTTTCCTCACATAAAACGTTTCCGACAGACATTACGACACACCCCTACCCCATTAAAGCCAACGAAATGAAAACAGAAAACACCCCCAACGCATCCAGACGTCTGGTAACCATACCCGACGCCTCCAAGGCCAGCGGAATGTCGCAACTGCAGATACAGAGCCTCGTACGCAAAGGAGTCATAGGCCGCTGGTGGAGAGACGGCGGCACCCGCATCGACTTCATAGAGCTGACGATATGGACGCACCGCAACGAGCCGGAATACAAACGCATGCTCAAGGAGGCGGACGACAGAGAGTGACACGCACCGACGCAAAAGGAGGCCGCACCCTTGCGTTACATACTCTTTTGGTTATATTTGCATATCATATCCGGCGGGTATATTCACCCCCGGGGCAACAAAACAAAGCATGAGAGCCGTCATACAGAGAGTGACAAGGTGCAGCGTTACCATCGGCGGAGAGCTTCGCTCCTCGATAGGGCGGGGGCTGGCCGTATTGGTGGCCGTGGAGGAGAGCGACACCCGCGAGGATGCCGACTGGATGGCCGCCAAGATAGGCAAGATGCGTCTTTTCGACGACGGGACGGGCGTAATGAACCTCTCCCTCACTCAAACAGGAGGGGAGATAATGATTATAAGCCAGTTCACCCTGTTCGCATCCACAAAGAAGGGCAACAGGCCGTCGTATATAAGGGCCGCCCCTCCCTCATACGCGGTGCCGTTGTACGAATACTTCATAGAGAGGGCCGCCGTAGAGTGCGCCACCGTTCCGCAAACAGGGCTGTTCGGCGCCGACATGCAGGTGGAGCTTGTGAACGACGGCCCCGTAACCATATTGATAGACAGTAAAAACAGGGAGTGATATGACAGTGGGGGAGATGCAGTCGTTAGTCGACAGCTGGATAGTAAAGGAGGGAGTGCGCTATTTCGACCCCCTCACCAACATGTTACAGCTCACCGAGGAGGTGGGCGAGCTTGCCCGTGTCATGTCGCGCACCTACGGCGAGCAGTCGTTCAAGGAGGGCGAGAGCCGCGACATAGGCGA
>CAMWRR010000043.1 GCA_947176715.1 uncultured Rikenellaceae bacterium
AGTGACAAACACCACAAAAAAGCGCATGCAACTCAAATACGCCGTAAGGCGTACCTGCCCGAGGCACGAGGGCAGTCAAACACTTTCCGCTTGGCGGTCTTGAAGCGTAGCGGAAAGGCCGAGCGGGCCGGAGCCTCCCCCCTCGGAGGCCCGCAAGTGAGAGTAACGAAACTTAAGTCTTATTAACAAAAGGCCCCTAACCGCATCTATAAAACCTCCCGCGAGAAGCGGTCCCCCGCAGTCTCCGGCCCGCTCTCCGTCACCGCTTGAAATCAAAGCAGGGCCATTCTCAAACGCTCCATTCTGTTGGCAAGATAATAGACTAACCATCAGATTCTTGCAAAAACAAAAGGCGCATTAATTATATATTATATTGTTATCCTGCAAGACTTATATCCGTTGCGATATCCGGTCCGAGGCACGAGGGCCGTAGGCCTTTCCGATTGGCGGACCCGGAGCGTTAGCGCAGGGGCCGAGCGGGCCGCACCTCGCGGTGGGCAGAAAACTCCCCCGCCGGAGGCCCGCAAGTGAGGGTAACGGAGCTATAAGCGTTCTTCGTTAAAGGCCCCTAACCGCATCTATAAAACCTCCCGCGAGAAGCGGTCCCCCGCAGTCTCCGGCCCGCTCTCCGTCACCGCTTGAAATCAAAGCAGAGCCATCACCAAATAAGATACTTTAGTTGGCGAGACGATAAATATACAATCAAACTCTTGTAAAAAAGTACATTAATTAAAAGCCACCGGCATACTCGCCCGCGCAACCCGACAGCTCAAGCGTTCAGACAACACGCACACCCCGAAAATTTCCTCCCCGTACATTAAAGCAACACGCAAGAGCCGCAACCGGCGAAAATAATATAAACACTACCGCAACATCCGCTACCTGACATACCCCTCCCACTTGGCTATCACCGATGCCATATCGTCGGGCAGCTCCGAGTCGAACCTCATGAGTTCGCGTGTGCGTGGATGGACGAATCCGAGGGTCTTGGCGTGGAGGGCCTGTCTGGGCAGCATCTCGAAACAGTTGTCGATGAACTGCTTGTATTTGGCGAATGTGGTGCCGCGCAGTATGATGTCGCCGCCGTAACGCTCGTCGTTGAATAGGGGGTGTCCTATGTGCTCCATGTGTACGCGTATCTGGTGGGTGCGTCCCGTCTCCAAGCGACACTCTATGAGCGTGACGTAACCGAAACGCCTCAACACTCTGTAATGGGTCACGGCATGTTTGCCTATCGTCGGGTCGTCGTACACCGCCATCTTGAGCCGGTCTTTGGTGCTCCGCGCTATGTTACCGGTCACCGTACCCTCGTCGGCCTCCATATTGCCCCATACCAAGGCTATGTAACGTCGCTCTATGGTGTGGTCGAAGAACTGTTTTGCAAGGTAGGCGTGCGATCCCTCGCTTTTGGCCACCACCAAAAGGCCGCTGGTGTTCTTGTCGATGCGGTGTACCAGTCCGGCCCTCATGTCGCCGTCGCGGAAGAGGGGCAGATCGCGCAGATGCCACGTCAGGGCGTTGACCAGCGTGCCCGTGTAGTTGCCGAAGCCGGGGTGTACCACCATGCCGGGACGTTTGTTGACCACTATCACGTCGTCGTCCTCATAAACTATGTCGAGCGGAATATCCTCGGGGATTATCTCCAATACCCGCATGGGGTAGGGTAGCACTACGCTTATGCGGTCGAGCGGCTTTACCTTGTAGCTCGACTTTACCGGTTTGTCGCCTACCAGTACGTTGCCCGCGTCGGCGGCAGCCTGTATGCGGCTTCGCGATCTGTCGGACATGCGCTCGCACAGGAACTTGTCCACGCGCATGGGGCTCTGGCCCTTGTCTACGACTATGGCGAAGTGTTCGTACATACGGTCGTCGTCCCCCTCCTCCTCTTCGGAGAGCAGCGGCGACGCGAGGGGCTCCTCCTCGTTGTAGTCGATAGTGTCTTTCATGCTATTTCCCCGTGAGCTTGTCGATTTTGGCTTTGTCGCTGGTGGCTTTCAAAGAGATGGTGCGTCCGTACATGGCGGTGCTCCGGCGCGGCAAAGATTGGCCGTATACGCGGGCCTCCGAGGAGTTGACGGCGTTATATCCTCCGTCGTATGCTATCTCGCCCACGTTGAAGCCGGCCTCCCACAGCTTGTTGCAGGCCTGATCGACGGTCAGCCCCGATAGGTCGGGCACGTATGGATCGGGGTCCACAGGGTTCATGCCCACTACGAGGGTGACGCCGCTGCCTACCTCGCCCATGACCTGACCTCCGGCCGACACGCGTTTGCCCTTGTATGTCTGGTCGAGGACGTTGTTGGTTGCCAGGTCGCTCTTGTATTCGAGACGCTCTATGACCAGTCCGGCCCCCACTATCTTGTTCTTGGCCTGTCTGAGAGAGAAGCCCGTGACGTAGGGCACAGGCACCATCTTGGGCTTGTGGGTGTTGGTGGTGAGGAAGATACGACGTCCCGACTTGACCACGTTACCGGCTTTGGGATACTGCTCTATTATGGCCCCTTTGGCCATGCCCACCACGTATATGGAGTCTATCACCTCCAACCGGAGGTCGTTCTTCTTGGCGGCACGACGGGCCTCGTCGAGGGTCATGCCCTTGAAGTCGGGCACATTGTAACGCTGGCCGTGACGCGTGGCTATCGACAACACTATCTGCGTCACCACCAACAATATGACTATCAGCGAAACGGCCAATATTATGTTACGGAGCAGAAAATTCTCCCTTATGGTATCTATTATCTTTTTCATTGCACGCTATGTTTACGACCGTAAAGGTAGTTATTTTTAATATGAGTTATTATATGACGGCACCTCTTATTTGACATCGGCCTGATGCGATGATTGTTGTATGTTGCTGTAATGCAGTTGTTTATGCGCGATTGCAGTGGCACGCTCCGCCCGAATTTTAGTGGCGGGCGAGTATCTTGTCGTTATAGCCGGCAAGGCAGGCGCTGCAATGCTTTAGGCCTGACCGTATGCGCATTAGCCGTGGTTCTATGCCCTTATGTCGGCCCTATTGCCGGCAAGGGGTGAGAGCCATAGGCAAGCACTCCTTATAAAATGTGCTGTTTTAGATGAAGATACCCGGCATCACAGGTCCGGAGCGCTCCTGACGTGATATTTAACAGATATTGCGAATAAAACGCGGGCCTCTGTCGGGTGATTCTATGTCCGAGGCGAGGTGTGCTCTATCGTCCGCCGTACATGGCCTCGTAGTATCTCATATACTCTCCGGAGGTCACGCTGTCTGTCCATGCCCGGTTGTCGAGATACCACCGCACCGTGCGTTCCAACCCCTCGTCGAGGCTCACCTTCGGACGCCATCCTAATTCGTCGGCGAGCTTTGATGCGTTTATGGCGTAACGCAGGTCGTGTCCCTTTCGGTCGGCGACGTATGTTATAAGGTCGAGGCTCGTGCCGGGAGCCTTGCCGGTGAGCCTGTCCACGGTCTCTATTATGCCCTTTACCATCTCTATGTTCCTGCGCTCGCATCCGCCGCCGATGTTGTAGCTCTCGCCGGGACATCCCCTGTGGAACACCGTGTCTATTGCCCGGGCGTGGTCCTCTACGTAGAGCCAGTCTCTGACGTTATCGCCGCTTCCGTATACGGGTATGGCTCTGCGGTGCAGTATGTTGTTGATGCACAGGGGTATCAGCTTCTCGGGGAACTGGTACGGACCGTAGTTGTTGGAGCAGTTGGTTATCACCGTCGGCATGCCGAATGTGTCGTGATAGGCCCTGACGAAGTGGTCGCTCGACGCCTTGGAGGCCGAATAGGGGCTGTGGGGGTCGTAGGCGGTGGTCTCGGAGAAGGGGGTGTCGTCGGGTCCTAGTGTGCCGTAGACCTCGTCGGTGGATATGTGGTGGAACAGTTTGCCGTCGTAACGTCCGTCCCACTGTCTACGGGCCGCCTCCAACAACGACAGCGTGCCCATGACATTGGTGCGCGCGAATGCGAAAGGGTCGGTTATGGAGCGGTCTACATGGCTCTCTGCGGCTAAGTGTACGATGCCGTCTATCTCGTATCGTAAGAGCAGGTCGCATACGCTCTCCATATCGCAGATGTCCCCTTTGACGAATGTATAGTTGGGGCACCTCTCCACGTCGGCGAGGTTGGCGGGGTTGCCCGCGTATGTCAGCTTGTCGAGGTTGACGATGCGATAGGAGGGGTACCTCCCGACGAACAGACGTACCACATGCGAGCCGATGAATCCGGCCCCTCCCGTTATCAATATGTTTCTCTCCGCCATTATCTTGTCTCTTCTTTAATCTCCTCTATGCACCTTTTGAGCGAGTCGCGCCAGTAGGGTATCTCTATCTTGAACCTCTCCTTGAATTTCGATTTGTCGAGCACCGAGAATGCCGGTCGCCGTGCCTTGCATTGGAAACGGTCCGAGCGGCACGCCTCTATCGTGCGCACGCTCCGTCCGGCCAGCTCGGCCGTTTGACGGGCCAGGTCGAACCACGAACATACCCCCTCGTCGGAGTAGTGGTATATTCCTTCGTTTCCCTCGTAGAGTCTCCTCTCCGTTATGTCGAATACGGCATCGGCCAAGTCGCCGGCGTATGTGGGGCTGCCTGTCTGGTCGAATACCACCTCCATACGGTCGCCGCGGGCGGTGCGGTCCAGTACGGTCTTGACGAAATTCCTGCCGAATCGGGAGTAGAGCCACGAGGTGCGTAATATTATATGGCGGCATCCGCTCTCTGCAACGGCCCGTTCGCCGGCCGCCTTGCTGGCCCCGTACACGTTGAGCGGCGATGCGGGGTGCTCCTCGGAGTAGGGGAGCGACGATGCGCCGTCGAAAACGTAGTCGGTGGATATGTGTATCAGAGTCGCCCCCCGTTCCCTGCACGCTTCGGCGAGATAGCCCGGAGCGGTGGCGTTGACCAGCATGGCCTCGTCACGATGGCTCTCGGCGCCCTCCACGTCGGTATAGGCGGCGCAGTTGACCACTACGGAGGCTCCGGTGCCCTCCATGAGGCGGGCGATGGAGCGGGGGTCGGTTATGTCGAGGTCGCCGCGGCCGGCGAATATCCACCGGTCGGACGAGCCGGCGCACGACAGGCGCAGATGTCTGCCGAGCTGGCCGTCGGCCCCGGTCGCTATGATGGTCTTGCCGCTCATCGTAACTCTTCGTAATAGTCGGTGTTATAGTCGAACAGCCCCTCTGCCTCGGAGAGGTACGGGTGGCGGGCATCTTTGGGCGACAGCGTCACCTTGTCGCTCTCCACGCCCCACTCTATGGCTAACGCGGAGTCGTTCCACGCTATGCCCCCCTCGCTTTCGGGGGCGTAGAAGGCGTCGCACTTGTATTGTACCGTGGCCCGGTCGCTGAGCACCGAGAAGCCGTGGGCGAAGCCGCGGGGGATGAATAGCTGACGCCGGTTGTCTGCCGATAGCTCTACGGCCACGTGGTGTCCGAAGGTGGGCGACCCTGCACGTATGTCTACCGCTACGTCGAGCACGCGCCCGACCGTCACGCGCACCAGTTTGCTCTGGGCATGGGGCGCCCGCTGGAAATGGAGCCCCCGCAACACGCCGTAGGACGATGACGACTCGTTGTCCTGCACGAACACCGTGCGGCGCACCAGACGGTCGAACTCTCTCTGCGAGAAGCTCTCGAAGAAATATCCGCGGCCATCCTCGAACAGGCGCGGCTCTATTATTACCACGCCCTCTATCCCGGTCTTAATAACGTTCACTTTCCGCCAGTTTAAGCAAATACCGTCCGTATTGGTTCTGCGCCATCGTACGCGCCGAGGCGAGCAACCGCTCCCTGTCGATCCACCCCTTGACGAAAGCTATCTCCTCCAGACAGGCCACCTTGAGCCCCTGTCGCTTCTCGAGCACCTCTATGAATATGGATGCCTCGCTCAGAGAGTCGTGGGTGCCGGTATCGAGCCACGCGAAGCCGCTCTCCAGCCTCTCTACCTCGAGACGTCCCTCTTCGAGAAAGGAGCGGTTGACCGATGTTATCTCTATCTCGCCGCGCTGTGAGGGCGAGGTGGCGCGGGCCTTCTCTATCACGTCGTTGGGGTAGAAGTATAGCCCCACCACGGCATAGTTCGACTTAGGCTCGGAGGGCTTCTCCTCTATGGAGAGACACCTGCCCGACGGGTCGAACTCCGCTACGCCGTAACGTTCGGGGTCGTTGACACGGTAGCCGAATATGGTGGCCTTATCGTCGCGCTCCGCCGTCTCGACGGCTCTTCCGAGTATGGCGGGGAATCCGGCGCCTTGGAATATGTTGTCGCCGAGGATGAGGCAGACGCTGTCGTCGCCTATGAACCTCTCGGCTATGAGAAACGCCTGCGCTATGCCGTCCGGCGACGGTTGCTCGGCATATTCCAGCCGTATGCCGTAGTCGGAGCCGTCGCCCAACAGACGTCGGAACGAGGGCAGGTCCGCAGGGGTCGATATCACCATTATGTCGCGTATGCCCGCATACATCAGCACCGATAACGGATAGTATATCATCGGTTTGTCGTAGACGGGAAGCAGCTGCTTGCTAACCCCTTTAGTTATGGGGTAGAGACGGGTGCCGCTCCCCCCAGCCAAGACTATGCCTTTCATACGGTGTCGGTTAACGACCGGATACCTCCCACCCGGTCGATTACAAAAGTAATGATATTTGTAATAAAATCAAGGGAGATACCTTACAGGAGTGTTTTAGGGTGGCCCCTTGCGACGTGTGAGCGTCATGGGCAGGGGCGGTGCCGTCATGCGTGTCTTTCAGCGGTGTCTTCCGCATCGCGGTTGTTGTCCGAAAGCCCGCGTCATGGGCGGCTCTGCCCTCTACTGTCAGATATTCTCGGTCAGCTTCTGTACCACCCGCAGGTTATTGAAGAACTCCTTGGCGAACACGCGCAACACGGTGTAGGCAGGTATGGCGAGCAACATACCCATGATGCCGGCCATCGACCCCGCGGCCAGAATGACGAGAAATATCTCCAACGGATGGGCCTTTACGCTCGAAGCATAGACGTAGGGTTGGAGTATGATGTTGTCTATGAGCTGGAATACGGCCAGTATTATGGATATCTGCACCGTCACCTCCGCTGCCGCGCCTGCCGCCTCGGGGGTGGTTATGGCTATCAGTATGCCTATTATGGCGCCTATTATGGGGCCTATGTAGGGTATGACGTTGAGTATGGCGGTTATGAGCGCTATTATGACGGCGTCGCTGAATGTCAGGTCGGTTACCAGATATATGGCCAGCCCCACGGTCACGAGCTTTATGGCCGACTCCACGAGCAATCCTATGAAGTAACGCGACAGCAGGTCTATCGACGAGTCGAGCGCACGCCTGACGTTATCCTCGTACTTGGTGGGGAAGAGTATTACTACGGCGTTGTTGAAGAGGGTGCTCTCCTTGAGGAAGAAGAATGTTATGAATGTCACCGAGAAGGCCCCTATGGCGAAGTCGACCACCCCGCCCAGCAACGAACCTATCCCGCTCACCGTGGGCATTATGGCACCCTTTATCCACTCCTGTATGGTCTCCCGCAACGGTTTGTCGCCTATGACGTTGACATCCACCGCGAAACGTTCGCTCATATAGGTCTCGAACGAGCTTATGTAGCCGGAGAATATGTTCACCATGTCGGCGAAGTTATAGTCGGCGAGGGCCTGCAGCTTGCCTATCACCAAGGGAGTGAACAGCACTATCAGCAATACGGCCACACCCAATATGGCGCACAGGGTTATGGTTGCGGCCACCCATTTGGGCAGCTTGCGTCCGCGTACGGTCAGCTTCTCGAGGAGCGATACCAACGGGCGTCCAATCACCGAGAGCACGGCGGCCACGAGTATGTATTTGACTATGGCGCCGAAATACCACACTATGAACAACACCGCGGCCGTGGCGGCGAGGGCTATTATATATCTCGTCAGCTTGTTCATGCCTTTTGTTTGAAGCGGGCTATTACGCTGCGTGCGCCGCACACCTTGTCGCCGAGGCGTACCGTTATCTCGGTGTCGAGCGGGAGGAATATATCCAGCCGCGATCCGAACTTGATGAATCCGCACCGTTCGTTCTGACGTACGCTCTTGCCCTCCTCGGCGTAAGAGACTATGCGTTTGGCGAGTATGCCGGCCACCTGACGGAACATGACCTCGGCGTGCTTAGACTCCACCACCGTGGTGGTACGCTCGTTATCGGTGGACGACTTGGGGTGCCACGCCACCATGTACTTGCCGTGATGGTGGCGGAAGTAGCGCACTATGCCGCCCACGGGGAACCAGTTGGCATGAATGTTCCACACCGACATGAACACCGATATCTGCATCATGTCGCACTTGAAATACTCCTCCTCGTAGGTGCGTTCTATCACCACCACCTTGCCGTATGCGGGCGAATACACCGCGTCTTCGGCGGCCATGTGCCTGTCTTTAGGGAGACGGAAGAACCTCACTATGAACGACAAAAAGAGAACGGCCAAAACCACCGCCGCCCACGAGAGAGGCGACGGTATGAACATAAGCGCCAATGCCCCGACTGCTACGGAGAGAGCCAAGGCAGACAACATGATAGTTCGTCCTTCTTTCGAGAGTGTCATATCTTAAGTGTTATAAGATTGAATATCAGGTTATACGACACCCAGAACACAGGTGCGGCGAATAGAAAGGCGTCGAAGCGGTCGAGCATGCCGCCGTGGCCCGGGATTACATTGCCCGAGTCCTTGATGCCGATAGAGCGTTTTATCATCGACTCGAAGAGGTCGCCCAGTACCGCACTCACGGATGTCAGGGTCCCTATTACGGCCCACTGCCATATATGTCCGTCGAAGAGCAGGTGCCCCATGAGCGCCCCCGCCGCGGCAGTCAGAACCACCCCGCCGATGCACCCCTCCCATGTCTTCTTGGGGGAGAGACGCTCGAACAGTTTGTGCCGTCCCGCCGTGATGCCCACTATAAAGGCACCCACGTCGCCCACCCACACCATCACGAAAAGGGCCAGAAGCTCCCACGGCCCCAGCGTCATGGCCGCGGCTACCGGCACTATCGTATAGAGGGTGGTGAACAGGTCGAGAGCGATGTTCTGAAAGGGTGTCCTGTGGTTGGTGTACAGCTCCGAGACGAAGCGCGCCAGTATCATTACCACCGCCACGAACGCCACTATGTAGCTCAGTCCGCAGAGGGCGAAGAACAGGAGCAACAGGGCCGAACATGCGCATATCAGATAACGCATCGTGCGCATGCCGTCCTTACGTATGAGGTTGAGCAGCTCTATCTGACAGCCTATGCCTATCACGGCCAGCAATATGTCGCGGCTGCAGGTGTGCCATAGCGTGGCTGCTATCACCACCGCTACCAGTACGGTGCCGCTTATCGCTCGGGTTACTATGTTCTTTATGTCGGCCATTCAACGGGTATTTTGCTGTTTAACAGAGGGTTTCTTGTAGCTGGTCTCAGTGGCGGGCGTAGTCGGGAACCTCCGAGACACCGTTTCCGGATGATGCTACGGAGTTGTCGTCGTTGGATTGCGACGGCTGTTCCTCTGCAGATACGACTGTCTCCCCGGAGTCAACGACTGTGTTTTCACTGCCGGGACGTTTGCCGAATATGCGTTCCAGATCCTCGGCGAAGACCACCTCCTTGCTCAGGAGCAGTTCGGCCAGCTCGGTGAGTCCGTCGCGGTGGCGTTCGAGTATCTCGGTGGCCATGTCGAACGCCTTCGCCACGAGAGCCGATGCCTCGCGGTCGATCTCCTCGGCGCGACGCTCGCTGTAAGGCTTGGTTATGCGGTCGTTGTATCCGGAGTCGAAGTAGCTGAGGTTGGGCAGGTTATCGCTCATGCCGTAGTAGGCTATCATGGCGTAGGCCTGACGGGTGCAACGCTCCAGGTCGTTGAGGGCGCCTGTCGACACCTCTCCGAAATTGAGCTTCTCGGAGGCGCGACCGCCCAAGAGGGTCGCCATCTCGTGCATTAGTTGCTCGCGCGTTATTATCTGACGCTCCTCGGGGTTGTACCACGCCGCTCCGAGAGCCTGTCCGCGCGGTATTATCGTAACCTTTATCAGCGGATTGGCGTGTTCGAGCATCCAGCTGACAGTAGCGTGACCCGCCTCGTGATAGGCTATGGTGCGCTTCTCTTTGTCGGTGATTATCTTGTTTTTGCGCTCGAGACCGCCCACTATCCTGTCTATGGCGTCGAGGAAATCCTGTTTCTCTACCGCCTTTTTGTTATGACGGGCCGCTATGAGCGCCGCCTCGTTGCAGACGTTGGCTATGTCGGCACCCGAGAAACCGGGGGTGAGGCCGGAGAGGAAGTCGGTATTGAGCCCCTCCTGCAGTTTGAGCTTGGCGAGATATACCGCGAAGATGGCCTGACGCTCCTTGAGGTCGGGCAGCTCCACGTCTGTCTATTATAAACATCTGAAGCTGCCGACGATAAGGCTCGTGTAGATCTCGGTGGT
>CAMWRR010000044.1 GCA_947176715.1 uncultured Rikenellaceae bacterium
CGGTCCAACCGCCCGGTATTCAGCGGTTATCGTTATTGCCGGGGCGGTTTAAGGCGATTGTAACTAAAATAACAAAAACGTAAATACTTATGTATTCGGAAATCAAAAACCATCTGACAGCCGAGCTTCAGTCTATAAAAGAGGCCGGTCTTTACAAGAACGAACGTATAATAACCTCGCCCCAGCGCGCCGACATTCAGGTAGGCGGCAACAAGGAGGTTCTTAACTTCTGCGCCAACAACTATCTGGGCCTCTCTGACCATCCCCGTCTGATAGAGGCTGCCAAGAAGATGATGGATGCCCGCGGCTACGGCATGTCGTCGGTACGTTTCATCTGCGGCACTCAGGACATACACAAGGAGCTGGAGAAGAGCATCGCCGACTACTTCGGCACGGAGGACACCATCCTCTACGCCGCATGTTTCGACGCTAACGGCGGCGTGTTCGAGCCTCTGCTCACCGAGCAGGACGCCATCATCTCCGACTCTCTCAACCACGCCTCTATCATCGACGGCGTACGTCTCTGCAAGGCAAAACGTTACCGTTACGCCAACGCCGACATGGCAGAGCTGGAGGAGTGCCTCAAACTGGCGCAGGCCCAGCGTTTCCGCATCATAGTCACCGACGGCGTCTTCTCTATGGACGGCAACGTGGCCCCCATGGACAAGATAGTGGCTTTGGCCGAGAAATACGACGCTATGGTCATGGTGGACGAGTGCCACTCTGCCGGTGTCGTGGGCAAGAGCGGTCGCGGCGTTACCGAGCTTTACAATTTGCGCGGTAAGGTCGAGATCATAACAGGCACCCTCGGCAAGGCGTTCGGCGGCGCTATCGGCGGTTTCACCACAGGTAAGAAGGAGATCATAGACATGCTCCGTCAGCGTTCGCGCCCCTACCTCTTCTCTAACTCTGTTCCTCCCGCAGTGGTCGGCGCCTCTCTCGAGGTGTTCAAGATGCTCGGCGAGTCGGATGCGCTTCACGACAAGCTCGTAGGTAATGTGGAGTATTTCCGTGAGAAGATGATTGCGGCCGGTTTCGATATCAAACCCACCCAGTCGGCTATCTGCGCGGTGATGCTCTACGACGCCAAGCTGTCGCAGGATTTCGCGGCCAAGCTGCTCGACGAGGGTATCTATGTCACCGGTTTCTACTACCCGGTAGTGCCCAAAGATCAGGCGCGCATACGCGTACAGGTCTCTGCCGGTCACGAAAAGGCGCACCTCGACAAGTGCGTTGCGGCCTTTACCAAGATAGGCAAGGAGCTGGGCGTTATAAAATAATTGAGGTCGGACGGTCCGTAGCCGCGCGGGATAAGGCTCGTGCGGCCGGATTCCGACACTTCGACTATTCGTTAAACCGCAACACTAACATAAGCTGACTATGGCAAAATACAATATAGACGCGATAGATCAAAAGATTCTGATGCACCTTATAAGCAACGCGCGTATGCCTTTCCTTGAGATAGCCCGCGAGTGCGGAATATCGGGAGCGGCCATACACCAACGTGTAAAGAAGCTCGAGGATGCCGGGATCATAACCGGTTCGCGGCTCGAGATCAACCCTAAGGCGCTCGGCAACGACGTGTGCGCATACGTAGGGGTACGCATATCGGAGCCTAACATAAGCAACTCGGTTATAGACAGTCTCAAAAGCATCCCCGAGATAGTGGAGTGCCACTTCATAACTGGTAAATACACTCTGTTCCTCAAGGTGTTCTGTACCGACAACGAGCATCTGATGAATGTGATTATAAATACCATACAGGGTATTCCCGGCATAACACAGACCGAGACTTTCCTCTCTCTGGACCAGTCGTTCGAGCGTCAGGTGAATGTCAGCACCACGAGAATAAAATAGTCTTTCCGGAATGTCTTTAATACTCTGTATCGAGACGGGCACCAATATATGTTCGGCGGCCCTGTCGCATGACGGTGCGTTGCTCTCTCTGCGCGAGAGCGAGGAGGGGCGCGACCATGCGCAGAGGCTCGCTTCGTTCATCGACGAGTTGCTCCGTGAGAACGACATAGACGCCGACGAGTTGGATGCGGTGGCCGTAGGCATGGGTCCGGGGTCGTACACCGGGTTGCGTATAGGCACGTCGGTGGCCAAGGGCATCTGTTACGGTGCCGGTAAGCCGCTCATAGGGGTCAGCTCGCTGAAGAGTCTCGCTATGGTGGCCGTAGAGGACTATAACGCCGGAATAATAGAGTGCGGACCGATAGAGGAGATGTTGCTCTGCCCCATGATAGACGCGCGTCGCATGGAGGTCTACTCCGCAGTGTATGACAGTGCGGGCGACGAGTTGTTGCCTGTGGACGCGCGCATAATAGACGAAGACTCCTTGTCGGACTTCATGCCCGACAGGCAGATGCTCCTGTTCGGAGGGGGTGCATCCAAGTGTCGCGACGTGATGAGGCGTCCGGGGTTGGTTTATGCCTCGGTGGCCCCGTCGGCACGCGGCATGGCGGCTTTGGCCGACAGTAAATTTAAAAACGGCGAATTTGAGAATGTCGCCTATTTCGAGCCTTTCTATCTGAAAGAGTTCGTTGCGGGCATATCCAAAAAGGGTCTGCTCGGCGGAATGTAATATCTGCACGGCAAAGGCCCGTGCGTCACGATGAACGGCAGCCCATGTCTGTCGTTAAGTTATCCCTGCATGTTTTTTGTGCGATTGGCAGTATCGAACATCTGACGGTTCGGTATCTATTGTCGCGTACCCGTCCGGCCTGTGAACGGTGGGCGGGAATATGCCCACGGCGTTCGTTGTTCCGCTTCGTGCGGAGAGTGTCGCAAATAGCCTGTCTAATAATAAAAAAGGCTGTTCGGCAGAGGTCTGCCGCAAAGCCCGTGGAGGTCGCCCCGTGCCTCTTGTCAGCTCTGTGGCAACAGAGGGAGGCTGACCTTTTGTGCATGGCGTAGCGGGTGGAACGAACGGGCCGCACCTTGCGACGGATATGAATTTTACCGGACGACAGTAATAAAAAATAACCGTACGCGTTTATAATCCGACGGAGACAGGACCGGATATTTTTATTGGTCGGCGGTCGTATTTCCGGATAAAGATATTGTGCCGGACGAATGGTTCGGAAATATATCGGAATTGTAGTTTGATAATTTATTAAATAAATGTTTTTTAAAATAAACGATTAAATTTGTAATATTATAGAGGCTGTTTGAGTTATATCCGAATTTTTATTCAGTATCATGTGATGCGGTTTTATTCCTTCTGCAATTTACGACAGGGTCTTATTGGTCCACTTCATTATAAGGGCGCAGGAGATTGATGTAAAGGCCGTATATCCGACAGACTTCTGATTTTGGTAATTCAATTTTAATATGCTATAAGATGAAAAGAGGTCCTCGTAAGAGCATTAACGGTATCAACCTCGGGGAGGCCGGAGTGTCGACCCGTCAGATAATACTGGATAAGGCGAGTCAGCTTATAAACGAGAGCGGGATGTCCGAGTTCCGTATCGATGCGCTGGCCGCCTCGCTGGGGTTGAGTCCGGGCAACATAACCTACCACTTCCCGCGCAAGGAGGATATCGGCAATGCCATCTGGATTGCCGCCGTGCAGGAGATAACCTCTTCGCTCGACCACTACATGTCGTCGTTGCTCGATATAAAACAGCTGTTTCTGTTCTACAAGTATGTGGTGTCGTTGGTATATAAGCATAGAGGCGTGTTTTACAGCAAACTCGGCGACATAGGGCTTATCGGACGCAACAGAGGGGCGATAATAGATACGATGAAGACGGTGGAGTACGCCTTCGACAAGAAGATGACGGCATTGACGGTCAACGGTTACGTCGACCCCAGAAAGTACGATTCGCTCAGACGTCAGGTGTTCGACAGTATGGTGACGTGTCTGGGTTGGTGGACTACCGGCGTGATGGACGACCTACGGGGCGATGCGGCGGATATAGCGGCCGTATCGGACAGATATGCGCTCATAATGGTGATGTTGCTCTCGCCGGTTCTCACCGAGAGCGGACGCGCCCAGCTCGATGCCGTCTGTTCTTTGGTGAAACGCGATATATAACCTTCGGTCTAACACTCTATATATACGATTATGGCAAGACAGAAAAAGGAAAACATATACGACAAGTCGTCGCCTTCTACGCGCCGTGTAATTCTCGACAAGTCGCGCGAGATAATCAACCGCATAGGGGCCAACGATTTCAAGATAGATGTCATAGCGGGCGAGCTGGAGCTTAGCCCGGGTAACATAACATACCACTTCTCGAGGAAAGACGATATATGTATCGCTCTGTGGCATGAGTTGATGGACCGGCTCGACTTCGATGTGATAGTGACGCAGATGCTCGACCTGAAACAGCTCTTTCTGGCGTTGCGTGCGGTAAACGGCATGCTGTGGGACTATCGCGGCGTGGTAATGTCGCGCGGAGGCGATGTGCGGTTGGTCAGAAAGGACGACGACACCGACGAACGCCAGTCGATATCGCGTATGATATGCGATTTCTTCTCCAAAGCCCACGACATACTCCGCCGAAACGGTTATGTGCGGGATGTGTCGGAGCAGGTGCTGTCGTCGGTGCTCGAGAGCGAGAACATAATATTGCGCTCGTGGCTCAACTATCAGGCGGTGGCCGAGGTCGCCGGCGAGGCGGAGCCGCTACCCAAAGAGGAGGCGGTCAACCGCGGCGCACTTATGGCCATATACGCCATGTATCCGTTGTTCACCGAGAAGGCTCTGGCCGATTTCAAGGAGATATCCGACAGGGTCTACGGCGGTAATATGAACGTGTAACGGTTGGGATGTCGGTTCCGCGCCCGTCTCTTTAGGGGGATGGGGCGGAATTTTTGCATTCTCGTTACGCATAAATGACTATATTTGCGTCTGTCCGGTTCCGTAGGGTTCGGGTTTTGTGTAGTTATGTCAATAGTGCACTGGTCATGAAGATATTCCGGTTTATGTTTCTGATATCGGCGTTTATGTCGGCGTATCTCCTCCATGCCCAGAGGGTAGGGGTGGTGCTCAGCGGCGGCGGCGCCAAGGGGCTCTATCACATAGGCATAATGAAGGCCTTGGAGGAGAACGGGATACCTGTCGACTACGTGGCCGGCACCTCTATGGGCTCGATAGTGGCGGGGCTTTACGCCGCCGGTTACTCCCCCTCGGAGATGGAGGCTCTCTTCAATTCGCCCGAGGTGTTGTCGTGGGTATCCGGCAAGATAGAGGACCGCTATCTGTATTACTACAAGAGGCAGGCCCCCAACCCCTCCACCATAAACATCGACTTCAACATAGACCGCTCCCTGCCCGACTATCTTCCGGCTGTCGACACTCTGCCCGGCAGCGGCATATCGGCCGAGACACTATCCAGACGCAAGGGTAAGATCACCTTCTCGTTGAGGCGTCCTACCGATTCCGACGCGTCGCCCTCCATGTCGTTGGTGAACAGCACCTCGCTCGACGTGGCGCTTCTATACTTCTTCGCCGGGGCCTCGGCCTGTTCCGGCGGCGACTTCGACGAGCTGTTCGTCCCTTTCAGATGCGTCTCCACAAACATATACGACAAGAAGCCCTATCTGTGGCGGTCGGGCGATCTGGGCATGGCCATACGTTCGTCTATGGCCATACCGCTGGTATTCGCCCCGGTGGCCGTCGACTCCATGCTCATGTACGACGGGGGGCTGGTCAACAACTACCCGTGGCGCGAGACCATAGAGGAGTTCGCACCCGACATACTCATAGGCGGGGTGTGCGTGTCAGGCCGGCCCGACATATCTACCATAGCCGGCCAGATAGAGATACTCACCACCGACAAGACCGACTACTCCATACCCGACTCCTTGGGCATAACCGTGGCGCGCAATATGGATGTGGGCATAATGGACTTCCGTAAGGCCCCCTATATAATACAGCGCGGTTACGAAGACGCCCTTGCGGCCATGCCGGAGATACTCGGACGCATAAGCCGTCGCAAGCCGCGTGAACAGGTGGAGGCCGAACGCGCCTCTTTCCGATCGCGTATTCCCGATATCAATATCAAGTCGCTGGATATAGAGGGGCTTACGCCGTCGCAACGGGCATACGTAAAGAGTCAGCTCTCCGACCTCAACCGCGACGGTGTGGACGAGGAGATGACGCTGGACGGATTCAGGGCCGAGTATCTGAAGATTCTGTCCGAGGGGTTCCTCACCGGAGGCTTTCCCGTGGTGGAGTGCGACGACTCGCTCGGTGGCTACCGTATGCGCATGACCATGCACAACAAGCCCGACTTCAAGGCGATGATAGGGGTCAACATATCGTCCATATCGGTCAATCAGGCCTATCTCGGTTTTCAATACCACGACTTGGGGCGCATAAGCTCCACGGTCACTCTCGACGGCTATATCGGCAGCTTCTACTCGGCCGCCCAGCTCTCGTCGCGGTTCAACTTCTACGGAGGCCGCAGACCGTTCTATGTGGAGAGCGCACTGTCGTACAACTTCTACGATTACGGCCGGGGCAACAGTCAGAGCATATCGTACAAACACTCCTCTCAAGGCTATTTGCGTTATAACGACATGTATCTCAGCTCTGCGATAGGTACGCCGGTGCAGAGGTCGTCCAAGGTGGAGCTACGTGCCGCCGTAGGTCACGACCGTTACAGCTACTTCCCCGTGCGGGGCGGTGTGGACGGCTACACCTACGACTTGTCGGGCATCAACTACGTGACGGCGGATATCTCGCTCAGCCGTAACTCGCTCAACTATCCCACATATCCCACGAGCGGACTCTATCAGCGTCTCTCGCTCTTCGGAGCCTATCAGCGCGAGCGTTACATGCCCGGCTCGTATTCGGAGGGGCTGGGCGGGCGCGAGTCTTATAACCGCAGTCTGTGGGCGGGGGCATGTTTCAGTCGCGACGACTACATCTATGTGGCCCCGCATTTCAGCTTCGGTTACAGCGTGGAGGGGCTCTACTCAATGTCGCCGCGTTACTCCAACGACTACATAGCCGTTATGGCCGCACCGTCGTTCACACCCACGCCCCACAGCAAGACGCTCAATACCCCCGAGTTTCACAGCGACAGCTATGTGGCGCTCGGCATAAAACCAATATTCTCGGTAAACGACAATATCTATCTCAAGGCATCGGCCTATTGCTTCAAACCCGACCTCAAAAACTGGCGCGATCTCAAGGACCGGCTCAAGTATATCGTAGATGCCTCGGTGGTGTACCAGTCTCCTATTGGGCCGGTAAGCCTCTCTTACTCATACTATACACTCAGCGGGATGAGACGTAATTATGTCACCTTCAATCTGGGTGTGCTTCTTTTCAAGCCTAAGGGGATTGCTTATTAGGGGAGGGTGGTTCTGTTATTTATTATGCGTGGTGCGGGTGACCGCGCCTTGTGGGAGATTCGACGGAGGCGGTCGGGTAACGGTTTGAAACGGTTGCTTCACACCTTCCAGAAGTTGTTGCGGTATATGAAATCGACTATTTTGTACTATATTTGTAGTATAGGTTAAAAAAGATAATGCGATGAAATATTTCGGAGCGCATGTGTCGGCGGCCGGCGGTGTGGAGAACGCACCCGTCAATGCGGCGGCCATAGGGGCCAAGGCTTTCGCCCTCTTCACCAAGAATCAGCGTCAGTGGGTGTCGCCCCCTCTTAGCGACAGGTCGATAGCCCTGTTCAGGGAGAATTGTGCCGAATATGGCTTCACCCCCGCACAGATATTGCCTCACGACAGCTATCTTATCAATCTCGGTCATCCTGAGGAGGAGGGGCTCTCCAAGTCGCGCGCCGCTTTCGTCGACGAGATGAGCCGTTGCCAGCAGTTGGGGCTCGACAGGCTCAACTTCCATCCCGGCAGCACCCTCGGCAAGATAGACGACGAGGAGTGTCTGTTGCGCATAGCCGAGTCTATCGACATAGCGCTCGACAAGACGAGCGGGGTCACCGCCGTCATAGAGAACACCGCCGGGCAGGGCAGCAACATGGGTTACAGCTTCGAGCAGCTCAGGTTTATAATAGACCATGTGGGCGACAAGTCGAGAGTGGGGGTGTGCATCGACACCTGCCACGCCTACTCCGCCGGTTACGACCTCTCCACCCGCGAGGCCTGCGACGCCACGTTCGCCGAGTTCGACAGGGTGATAGGTTTCGGTTATCTCCGCGGCATGCACCTCAACGACTCCATGAAGGCCAAGGGTAGCCGGGTCGACCGTCACAACAGCCTCGGAGCAGGCACTATCGGGACGGAGGTGTTCCGATACATCGCCGCCGACAGCCGTTTCGACGACATGCCGTTGTGTCTGGAGACCCCCGACGAGAGCCTGTGGCCGCAGGAGATAGCCATGCTCTATGGTTTTGCAAACGAAAAATAGTGTATATTTGTAATTGCCGCAAGGCGATGACGGGTCGCGGGCGGATGTCTCCGGCAGGCCCGATGCGGACTCCTCCGGTTTGAGCGTAAACCGCCTTGTAAAATGTAATAAACAGAGTTATATGGCTAAGATAGATTACGAACAGATATGTCTCAACGTAAGGGAGATAGCTGCCGAAGCCGCCGCTTTCATAGAGAAAGAGAGCGATAGTTTCTCATGGGACGACGTAGAGCTTAAGGGCATGCACAATATGGTTACGAGCGTCGACTACGAGGCCGAGAAGATGATTGTGGACGCGCTCGCGCCCCTCGTCCCCGGCGCCGATTTCCTCGCCGAGGAGGCTGTCGATGCCGCCGACGGTCCTATCAGGTCGAAAGGCAACGGTTACGTATGGATAATAGACCCGCTCGACGGCACCACCAACTACATGCACCGTCTGCCGCCATATTGCGTGAGCATAGCCCTCGCATACAAGGGCGAGGTAGTGGTAGGCGTGGTGCACGAGATAACGCGTGGCGAGAGCTTCTACGCATGGCAAGGCTCCAAGGCCTATATGAACGGCAAGGAGATACACGTATCGCAGATAGACATTCTCGATGAGTCGCTGATAGCCACCGGCTTCTCATACGACAGCCTCGACCGCATGGCCGAATATCGTCTGCAACAGGAGTATTTCATCAAATATACCCACGGGGGACGCCGCATAGGTTCCGCCGCCGCCAATCTCGCATACGTGGCGTGCGGCCGTTTCGACGGCTATTCGCAGTTCAACCTCTCGCCGTGGGATGTGGCCGCCGGTTCGCTGATAGTGCGTGCGGCTGGCGGACGCGTAACCGACTATCGCGGTGGCGACGATTATGTCACCGGTGGCGAGATAGTGGCGTGCAACAGTCTGATATATGACAAGTATCTGCAAGCTGTCAGCGCTACATTCACCGAACGCGAGGTATATCCCGTAGGATAATGAAAGAGAGTTTTTCGTTTCGTCTGCTATGGGCGGCGGCGTGGTTGTTCGGACGTATGCCGCGATGGTTTCGTTACGGCGTCTCCGACGTGTTGTCGTTCCTGTTGTACAGGGTGGTGCGTTACAGACGGACCGTGGTGGCGGACAACATAGCGCGCTCGTTTCCCGACAAGAGTCCGGGTGAGAGGCTCCGGATAGAGCGTCGCTTTTACAGGCATCTGGGTGATGTATTCGTAGAGACCGTCTCTCTTGTATCGATGACCGAGAGCCGGTTGCGCCGGTATATGGTGTATGAGAACAGGGAGGTGGTCGATAGTGCCTCGTGCGGCAGACCCATGATAGCCGCCATGTCGCATTACGGGCAGTGGGAATACACTATAGGCTACAGCCTATTTACCGACCATCCTGTCAAGGCGGTATATCATCCGCTCTCGAGTCCTATGGCCGAGATGTTCTATAAGAAGATGCGGTCGCGTTTCGGCACCGAGCCCGTCACCATGAAGGCGGTAACACGCTCGGTGATGCGCGAGATTGCCGCCGGACGTCACCCCATAGTGGCCCTTATCGCCGACCAGACACCTCCCATCATGGGGGTCAAGAATTTTATCCGTTTCCTCAGTCAGCCCACCGCATTCTTCATTGGTATGGAGAGGATGGCTCTCGGATTCGGTATGTCGGTGGTGTTCATGGCAATACGTCGCACCCCGAAGAGAGGCTATTACACCGTAAGATTCACACAGATATACGACGGAGTGGAGCAGGTGCCTCCCGACACAATCACCAGACGTTACGCCACAGCCCTCGAAGAACTGATCCGCGAGAACCCCGAATACTGGATATGGTCGCACAAACGCTGGAAACACCACCCGGATGCGGAGAGGCCGTATATAGATGAGGAGGAATGAATACACATTCATTCCTCCTCATCTGTTTGTTTTTGCCTTTTTTGTTTATGCCTCCGGCAGGTTTTTTTGCCTCTGTGGTTTGTTGCCTCCGGCGGCCCTTCGGGGAGTTACTTTGTCACTCGACAAAGTA
>CAMWRR010000045.1 GCA_947176715.1 uncultured Rikenellaceae bacterium
CGATATAGACACACTGGTGCTATCGTACGGTAATCCGGAGGCCGGAGGTATGCCGGATATATTCAGATGGTTGCGCAATATAGAGGTGGAGGGGGCCGAATATTCCATAGACACCTTTCCGGGTGTAAAGGTGTCGTTGTACTCCTTCGACAGGTCGGCGCCTGTGCGTGTACGCTATCGGGTAAAGTGCACACTTCCGGAGGGATATTCTCCTAATGGCGGTTGTCTGATGGATATGTTCCGGCCCGACATCTCCGACAACATGCTCTACACTAACGGATTCAACCTCTTCATGCTTCCTGAGGCCGATTACGCCGCTACTGTCAGGTGGAGACGGACTCCCGATTACCCTGTCTTCTGCCTCTATAATCCGGGCAAGGGGACAGCCCCTTTCTCAGGTAAGACCTCCGAGCTCGACGGCACGGTCATTGTCGGCGATCCGCTCCTTACGGTCGACACCTTGACGATAGAGGGTGTGGACAACTATCTGGTCACGGCAGTGAGAAAGAATCCGGAGTACAACAGGGGCCGGATACTGAGCTATTTCTCCTCCGTATATCCCAAGATGCGCGCATTTTGGGGCGATAACGACACCTCCTCTTACTCGCTCATAGTATTCCCGTTCCGCAACAATACCTTCGAGGCCTCCGGCAACGGGTTCGCTAACGGATTCTGCTCACGTTACGACTTCACCGCCGACACCATACTGACATCGGCGCGCGCCGAGTTGTTCACCCACGAGATAGGTCACAAATGGGTGTCGTCCGACGAGTATTGCAGGTGGTTCGGCGAGGGGTTCAACGATTTGCAGACCGCTTATATGCTCGTGGAGTGCGAAATGTTTCCTCCGTCGCTATTCGTCGATTATCTCAACCGCTATTTCGTAAGCCTCTATAACAGCAGCCTGCGCAATATAGACAATAATACCGCGGTAGAAGATTTCTGGAACTCGTCCGACAATACGTGGATTCCTTACTGGCGGGGAATGATATACGGATTCTATCTGTGTGGCGTAGTGGAGGCACAGACCGGCAGTAGCTACGGATACGTCGATATGATGACCGCATTGAAAGAGATCAAGGACAGCCTCAACCGTGATAATTTTCTTTATAAGATGTCCGCGCTTATAGACCGCAAGCGCTTGGAGGCCGATTTCGACAGCTACATAACCGACGGGGAAGATATACGTTTCGATGCCTCCGAATTGCCTGCCGGGCTCGATATGGTCTACTCGGAAAACGGCACGCCCGAACTCGTCATTACGGACGAAGAGCTGTTTCGTAGCCACTGGCGTTTCGACGGAAAATCAAATTAATGTATGGGTTTTTATGTCGAATAGACGCTAATGGATAATGAACACAGAAGTCGATAACGCTATTTATAGTGAAAAATAATTCAATATATTTTATTTTGTATTATTTCGGATAAAATAAATCGCGTCTTAATTGTGTTTAACCCCAAAAATAAATAGCCCTGAACATCTCAGGGCTATTTTCATTGAAAGCGTCGATATTACTTGACAATGTCGTAGAAGCAACGTTTGGGCGACTCCACCTTGCCGGCTTTCACCAGCTCTTTGATGGCTTTGTCTACATCTTTTTTGTCTATGCCGAGTTCGGCGGCTACCTCGCCCGCTTTCATTGCGCCTTTGGCTTTGAAGAGCGCGACTATTTTTTCTTCCATTTTCGTTTTTGTTTAAGGTGAATATTATCGGTGCCTCTGCATACGAGCGGCACCCGTATGTGTCAGAGGCAAAAATAGTGCAATTATCGAACATAATGAAATTATTTTTCAGGTGAAATGCCATATTGCAAAAAAGGGCGATGCCGGTATCTCGTATCTCTATTTTGCCTATCTTTACAAAAGATTAAACCATAAATAAGATGAAACGTTTCATATCTTCTTTAGCCGCTCTGTTGTTTATGACGGGAGCGGTGTTCGCGTCGGACGGTGTGCGCCAGCTTCCTCGCGACCCGGAGTTGCGGGTGGGCACCCTCGCCAACGGCATGACCTATTACATTCGCCATAACGACAAACCGGCCGGGTTGGCCAGTTTCTACATAGTCCATAACGTAGGTGCACTGCAGGAGGACTCTACTCAGAACGGTCTTGCCCACTTCCTCGAGCACATGGCCTTCAACGGCACCGAACATTTCAAGGGTCACGATATGCTCGACTGGCTGGAGAGTATAGGGGTGGAGTTCGGCAGAGACGTCAATGCCTACACCTCGCAGGAGCAGACCGTCTACAACGTCAATAACGTTCCGCTTACGCGACAGTCCGTAATAGACAGCGCGTTGCTGATACTTCACGACTGGTCGCACTACATAGCGCTTCTGCCCGAGGAGATAGACGCCGAGCGCGGTGTGATACTCGAGGAGCGCCGTACGGGCATGAACGCCTCGCGCCGTATGTTCAACAAGAGCATGCCGCTTCTGTATAACTACACCAAGTATGCCGACCACGATGTGATAGGTCCGGAGAACATACTCAAAACATTCACCCCCGAACATATCCGCGACTTCTATAACAAATGGTATCGTCCCGATCTGCAGGCCGTTATCATAGTGGGCGATTTCGATGCCGCCGAGATGGAGCGTCTGGTTAAGGAGCGTTTCTCTCATATTCCGGTGCCGGAGAACGCCCCTCGGAAAGAGCCTGTCGTGATACCTCCCTACGAGAAAGACGAGGTGTTGGTTATAAGCGACCCCGAGCAGGCCTATTCGCAGGTGAGGGTGCTCACCCCTACCGATCTTAAATTCACAGAGATTAACAATACCCGCGAGGGTCTGCTGAAGGCATTGATAGCCGATGTCGTAGCCACCGCCATACAGGAGCGTATCACGGAGCTTATAATGTCTGGTGAGCCTGTTTTGTACGCATACGCCGGTCTCTCGTCGAGGATGCGTGACGAGACGGTATCTACCGTTGTGGCTATGGCTCCGGACGGCAAGCTGCCGGAGGCCTTGTCTGCGGTTACGAAGGAGGTGGAGCGTGTGCGTCGTTATGGCCTGACACAGACGCAGATAAAAACCGCTGTAGCCAATATGCTCAAAGCCAACGAGACGGCATACAACAACCGTGGCGACAAAAAGAGCGGCGCATTTATCCAGCAGTATGTGAACAACTTCCTTGTAGGCGACCCCGTCATGAGCGCCGAGGACGACTACCGCATCACCGCGGAGCTTCTCGAGAGCATCACCCCCGAGATGGTGGCCGGGTTTATCCCGCAGATGTTCCCCGAGGGGCATGTGGCCGTCATAGCTAATATCCCCGAGAAAGAGAGTGCGTCGGTGGATGCGGATGCGCTTTTGGCCGCCTACAAGGAGGCTAAGGGTGCCGATGTGGAGCCTCTCGAGGAGACGGTTACGGTTACCGATCTCATAACTGTGCCGGTCGAGGGCGGTAAGATTGTGTCACGCTCCACGGACGTTTTGGGCGACGAGGTGCTGACCCTCTCCAACGGCATACGCGTGGTGGTGCGTCCCACCGACTTCAAGAGAGACGAGGTTATGATGTCAGCTTTCGCTGCGGGCGGTTACTCTACCGTCCCCGACGGGCTGATGAACTCTGCCGCGGTTATGAACACCGTTTTGAGTCGCTCCGGTTTGGGCGACTATTCGGCCGTTGAGCTTAAACGTGTGCTTGCAGGTAAGAACGCCTCGGTGTCGTACGACTATAACGATACCAAAGTGATGCTTGCCGGCTCGTCGTCAGTGGATAACCTCAAGGAGATGTTCGAGCTTATATGGCTCAGATTCAACGCCCCACGCTTCGACGAACAGGCCTTCGAGGTGGCCATGCTCGGCAATCGTACCATTGCGGAGGGTTACGATCTCAACCCGGCCAATGCTCTGAGCGACACTATCTCAGAGATACGCTACGGCTACGACCCGCGCGTGTTGAACGGCGGTAAGATCTACGCCGGTCTCGACAAGGTCTCTCTGGAGGATATGCGCAAGGTTTACGACATATTCTACGGCGATGCCTCGAAGTTCACCTTCTTCTTCGTGGGGAACATAGAGGACAAGGAGGAGTTCGAGAGTCTCGTGGCAAAGTATCTCGGCTCGCTATCTGCCGATAGACGCGACTACGACTCCCATGTTCCTACCTACTACACGGAGGATGTGACCCGTCGTTTCGTCCGTCCGCAGGAGAACCCCAAGAGCAGCGTGTGCATGGAGTTCGTGGGGCGCGGCATAGACTATACGCCTGAAAATAATGTAGGCATGAGCGTTCTGAGTCAGATATTGCAGTTCCGTTACACCAAGATAATACGCGAGGAGATGGGTGCCACTTACGGTGCCGGTGTGGGCGGACAGATAGCGACTCCTCCCGCCGAGGGGTATATACTTCTGGTCAGATACGATACCAATAAGGATCAGCTGGACGAGACTATAAAGGTAGTCAAGGATGTGGTGGCCGACGTGGCCGAGAACGGTCCTACTCAGGAGGAGCTTTCCAAGATAAAGGAGGTGATGGTCAAGAACTTCAACAACAGCCTTAAAGAGAACTCCGCATGGATGTCCTATATACGTGCCGTAAACATCTATGGCGACGCTTTCGTTCCCGATGCCACTTTGAATGCGATAAATTCTCTTACCGTGGAGTCGGTGAAAGAGTTCGCCGCACGGGTGCACGATAGCGCCAAGGTGCATGAGATAGTGATGCTGTCGGAATAGCGCGGCGGGTAGGGGTGTCGTGTCCGGTGAAGCCGGATTGATTTCGTGGCTCCCCGATAACAGTAACATTACGCTACTATATGAACGGCCGGTACGATTGTCGCACCGGCCGTTTTGTGTTTTCAACGCCTCCGCCACGTTTCGGCATAACAGAATATCTTCCGCCGTTCTGTGTTATGGTGACGGCCGTCTTGTCGGGGTCGTAACGTCCCTATTGCAAGGCTTTCCGTTCGCCCGTTGCCGGAGAAAACGGAGTTATGCCCGTTGCGAGGCGGAGAGGTTGTCGATGAACAGCAACAGCCTGTTGGTTACGTTGACGTCGCTCACGCCGCTGTCGAAGTCGAGCGACAGTATGTTCATGCGGGGATATAGCGTGCGGATCCTCTTCTCTACACCTTTGGATACTATCTGGTTTGCGATGCACCCGAAAGGTTGCAGGCTTATCACATTGTTTATCCCCCGCTTGGCGAACGACACTATCTCTGCCGGTAACAGCCACCCCTCGCCGAACTGTGCCGCCGGTGTGACGATACCTTCGGTAGAGGCCGCCTCCTCGAATACGTCGCTAAAAGGAGTGAAGTACTCGAATTCGGATGCTATACGGTTTACTTTCTTTATCTGCTTGTTTATCAGCGCGTATGCCGCGTCCGTTACTATCCTCGGAACGGAGCGGCGTTTGAGTCCCGTCTCGATATTTATTTTGTCGTTGACGAAGCTCTGCATGAAGAAGTTGAGAAGCGTGGGGGCCTCCACCTCTATGCCGCGGCCTATGAGCCATTCGGCCACGTCTTTGTTGGCGAATGCGTTGAATTTGAGGAATATCTCGCCCACTATGCCTACTTTGGGCATAGCCTTGCCGTGTTCTACGACGGCGTTGAAGTCGCGGGCGGCGGTGGCTATCTTGTCGTAGAGCGCGCGTCGTTTGCCGGCGGCGATGAGCGGCACCGCCTCCTCCATGTATATGTCGCGTAGAGCGCGCGCCGCACCGGGCACGGTCTCACGCACCACGGAGGCGTGGTAGAATTTGGATATGCAGTCGCCGTAGAGGGTGGCGGCCAGCAGTGTGGGGGCTAGCCGCAGCCAGTCGCTCCTGAATCCCGGTTGCTCGTTGATGAGGCCGTTGCCGACCGCGAGCGACACCACAGGCACGTTCTCGAACCCCGCCTCTACCAAAGCCCGCTTGATGAGTGCTATGTAGTTGGTGGCGCGGCATTGTCCTCCCGTCTGTGTTATGGTGACGGCCGTGTTGTCGGGGTCGTAACGTCCCGATTGCAAGGCCTTTACTATGTCGCCTACTATGAGCGTGGCAGGATAGCACACCTCGTTGTTGGCGTATTTCAGTCCGGCCTCGGCCGATGCCGTGTCGCTCTGAGGCAGTGTTTCGGCATCGTAGCCGGCCAGACGGAAGAGCGGGGCGATGAATGGCGAGAGGTAGCCTGTGAAGTAGGGGGCTATTATCTTGCGCTTTCTGTCGCCGACAAGATAGCTCTTGGTGGTGACGAAAGGTTCGGCTTGCGGTTTCTTGTGGCTGTATTTGAGGCTGTCTACAATGGAGCGCACTCTCAGCTTTATGGAGCCTATGTTGGTCACATCGTCTATCTTCAGGATAGTGAGGCTCTTGCCGTAGCGTCCGAGCATGGCCCGCACCTCGTCCAACAGAAAGGCGTCCGGGCCGCACCCGAAGGAGGTCATCTGCACGAAATGCAGGTCGCTCCCCTGCATGGCCGCCCATTTGGCCGCACGCAGTATGCGGTTGATGTAGGCCCATTGCGACACTATGTGTGCGTCGTCGATTGCAAGGGGCATGTCGCGCGCTATATCCTCGGTTATGACATCCACCCCCATGTCCGATACCATATCGGAGAGCTTGTGCTGCACCAAGGGGTCGGTGTGGTAGGGGCGTCCGGCCAAGAGTATCGTTATGCGGCCCTCTTCGCGGCTCTTGTCGTATAATCTTTGGGCCGCCTCTTTCATACTCGTCTCGTAGCGTCTCTGTTCTGCAAGGGCCTCGCGTACCGCCGCCGACGCGGTGGAGCCGTCTATACCGAGGCTTTTGAGATAACGGCGACACTGCCGGGCAAGCGACTCCGTGTCTTTGAACGTTATTACCGGCGAGTCTATGGGTATGCCGTGGTGCCCGGTCACGCTACGCAATACGTCGGAGTAGCCCGATACTATGGGGCAGTTGTAGCTGTTGGAGGCCTTTTTGTCCTCTAACTTCTCGTATATGACGTAGGGGAAGAATATGCGGTCTGCCTTGCGGGCTATGAGGTCGTATATGTGGCTGTGGGCCAGCTTGGCGGGGAAACATATATTGTCGGACATGACGGTGTGTATGCCCGCCTCGTAGCTTCGGTATGCCGAGGGCGACGACAGCACGGTGCGTATGCCGCACGCTTTGAACAGCGTGTGCCAGAAAGGGTAGTCCTCATACATGTTGAGGCATCGCGGCAGCCCTATCACAGGGCCTCCGGTCTTGTCGGCGAGGGGCTCCCTGTCGAAGAGCATGGCATATTTGTCTGTGTAGAGGTTGGTCCCTTTGTTGCGTTTGTCTCCGCTGTTGGAGAAGACCTTCTCGCATTTGTTGCCCGAGTAGTAGACGTTATCGCCAGAGAATGCGTATCTGTTTATTAGACACTGGTTTTCACATCCGTGGCATTGCGTCTGTCTGGTGGTATAGCTCGCGCTCGACAGTATCTCGTCGAGCGATACGCTCTTGTCGTCACGAGCCGAGGCCTTTATGTTGAGCGCGCAACCGTACGCCCCCATCAGCTCGGGTATGTCGCTACGTGATACGCGGCTTTCGGTCAGAAGCTCCAAGGCGCGTACCACCGAGTCGTTGCGCATGGTTCCCCCCTGAACCACTATATGGTCTCCAAGCTCCGCGCGTTTGCGTAGTTTGAGCACTTTATAGAGGCAGTTCTTGACTACGGAGTAGGATAGTCCCGCCGCTATGTCGCCTACGGTGGCACCCTCGCGGAGCACCTGTTTAACCTTGGAGTTCATGAATACGGTGCATCGTGTGCCGAGGTCGCACGGTTCCGCGGCGGTGCACGCCATGCGGGCGAAGTCGGCCACGGGGTAGCCGAGCGATGCGGCGAAGGTCTCTATGAACGACCCGCACCCCGAAGAACACGCCTCGTTTAGCTCCATGCGCGTTAACGCTCCCCTCTCCACGAACATGGCTTTCATGTCCTGACCGCCGAGGTCGAGAATGAACGACACCTCGGGGTCGAGCTTGCGTGCGGCCAAGTAGTGGGCCACTGTCTCTATTATGCCCTCGTCGAGCCTGAACGCCGCTTTGATGAGGTCTTCGCCGTAGCCTGTGGAGCATCCGCCGCCGAAGCGTAGCGTGACCCCCTCTGCGGCGCATCGGCGGGCAAGCTCCTGAAGTCCCTCGTGCACAGCCGTAACGGGGCCTCCCTTGTTGGGGGCGTAGTGCGAATATACTATGCGCTCCTTGTCGTCTATCACCACTATCTTGGTGGTTGTGGAGCCGGAGTCTATGCCTAAATATACCTTGCCCGAGGCCTCCGGGAGCGTGGTGCGGACTATGGCTCCGGCGTTTTTGTCGGCTCGCCACCGCTCGTACTCGTCCTCCGATGAGAATATGGGGATAAGGCGGGTGCTTTTGGCCGTTGCGCCCTCTGTTGTCTTGTACAGCCTTGCCACTATGGACGATAGGTCTGCCGCCTCGTCGCTTTTGCCGCACAGGGCCGCTCCCCATGCGGGTATTATGTTGGCGTTGGCGGGGGTTACGAAGTTCGATTCGTCGAGTCCGAGGTAGTCGATGAAAGCCTTGCGGAGCGAGGGTATGAATGTGAGCGGACCGCCGCAGAAGAGTATTTTGGGCTCTATGGTGCATCCGTGCGAGAGGGTTACCACCGTCTGCACCGCCACGGCATGGAAGATGGAGGCGGCTATGTCGGCCTTGCTCACGTTCTTGCTTATGAGGTTCTGAACGTCGGTCTTGGAGAAGACACCGCAACGCGAGGCTATATGGTAGATGTGCTCCGACCTTGCGGCCAAGGCGTCCATGCGGTCGACATCCACTCCGAGCAACAGGGCCATCTGGTCGATGAAGGCACCGGTACCGCCCGCGCAGTTGCCGTTCATGCGCAGGTCTACGGCTTTGTCGTGGTTTATGTAGACTATCTTGGCATCCTCGCCGCCTATGTCTATGATGGTGGATATGTCGGGATAGACCGTCTCCACCAATCGGGCGGCGGCTACCACCTCCTGCACGAAAGGTAGGCCGCACCTCTCGGCCAGCCCCATGCCTACGGAGCCGGTCACGGTGAGCGATGCCCGGCACTCTCCCAATTCGGACGCTATTCTGTCGAAATAGTCTTTTACTATTGCCGATACGTTGGCCTGATGGCGCCGGTAGTCGGAGAATACGATCCGGTTGTCTTCGTCGGTTACCACTATCTTGGCCGTGGTGGAGCCTACATCCAATCCTATTTTGTATGTCATATCAGCGAGTTAGGTTATGTCATCATACGCCTTTAGTGGGTTACGGTCAAAGACGTACGCATCATGCGATGCGTGAATGCAATAATTGTGCCGCTGTCAGCTCTTTTCAGAGCCTTTTGCCGGGCCATCGGGGGTGGCGACTCTGACATCTTGGGGCGATCATACCTATTTATAATATATTACGGGGTTGTGCGTTTGAATGTCGGTGGAGATATTTTGACGGTTTGTCAATATTTAGTATCTTTATGCCCGTAATGATTGTAATAATATATGGAAAAATTGAAAATAGGTGACAAGGCCCCGTTTTTCAAGGGTGTCACCACATCGGGCAAAGAGGTGTCGCTCGACGATTACAGCTCTTGCAAGCTGGTGCTCTATTTCTACCCCAAAGACAATACCTCCGGTTGTACCGCAGAGGCCTGTTCGTTGCGCGACGGTTACGGCGAGCTAAAGGCGGCTGGCTTCGAGGTGTTGGGTGTGAGTCCCGACTCGGTCAAGTCGCACGAGGGCTTCACCGCCAAACACTCGTTGCCGTTCGAGCTTCTGTCCGATGCCGACCATGCCGTGGCCGAGGCTTACGGTTGCTGGGGGCTCAAGAAGTTCATGGGGCGCGAATATATGGGTATGATACGCACCACTTTCGTTATAAACGACGGCGTGATAGAACGCATCTTCGACAAGGTTAAGACCAAAGAGCATTTCATTCAGATAATGGATTCATACAAATAAAGATATGGCTGAAAAAGTAACGAAAAAAAAGATTGACGATACCGCCGCCGAGAAGTTGAAAGTGCTCGCCGCGGCCATGCAGAAGATACAGAAAGACTACGGCAAGGGCGCCATCATGCGCATGGGCGACCAGAAGGTGGAGAATGTGCCGGTGATACCTACCGGCTCTATTACGCTCGATGCCGCGCTCGGTGTCAAGGGTTATCCCAAAGGACGTATAATAGAGATATTCGGTCCCGAATCGTCTGGTAAGACAACGTTGGCGATACACGCCATAGCCGAAGCGCAGAAAGCTGGCGGCGTGGCGGCGTTCATAGATGCCGAGCACGCTTTCGACCGCTTCTATGCCGAGAAGTTGGGCGTCGATATCGACAACCTGTTGAT
>CAMWRR010000046.1 GCA_947176715.1 uncultured Rikenellaceae bacterium
GGTGAATATGTCGCTCTTGAAATAGGGCGATTGCGGCTTGCCCACGAAGTGCACTATGAAGAATCCGTTTTTTACTATGGCCTTCTCGAACCCCAACGCCATTGCCGCCTTACGCAACGACACCACCGACATGAGTCTGGCCACAGGCTCCGGAGGGGTGCCGAAACGGTCGGTCAGCTCGGCCATCATGCGGTCGGCCTCCTGCGGCGTCTCCATGGCGTCTATGGCGCGGTAGAGCTTTATCTTCTCGGCTGTGTTGGAGACGTAGGTGTCGGGGATGAACGCCTCGTCGTCTATGTCTACCTGACAGTCGCTCACATATAGCTCGCGGGCCGCCGGAGAGTCTCCATCGGATGCGTCGGCGGCGCCTATCCCCTCCGCCTTAAGCTCGGCCATGGCCTCATCGAGAATCTTGCGATAGGTCTCGAAGCCTATGTCGGCTATGAATCCGCTCTGCTCCGCCCCCAGCATGTTGCCGGCACCGCGTATGTCTAAGTCCTGCATGGCTATGTTGAAGCCGGCCCCGAGGTCAGCGAACTCCTCTATGGCCCGCAGTCGCCTCCGCGCCGTCTCCGATATGCACTCGGCCGGAGGTGTCAGAAGCAGACAGTATGCCTTGCGGTTGTTGCGTCCCACGCGTCCGCGTAGCTGGTGCAGGTCGCCGAGTCCGAAGTTCTGTGCGTCGTTAACTATTATAGTATTGGCGTTCTGTATGTCTACGCCCGACTCTATTATGGTGGTAGCCACCAGCACGTCGTATTCGCCGTAGATGAAGTCGGTCATGACCCGTTCCAGCTGGGCCGGCGACATCCTGCCGTGGGCCACCGCTATGCGCGCCTCGGGAAGCTCCCGTTGCACCATTGCCGCCGCACGCTCTATCGTCTCTATCCTGTTGTGCACGAAGAATACCTGACCGCCGCGCTCCATCTCGGCCTCTACCGCCTCTTTGACTATCTCCGGCGAGAACTCGTGAACCTCTGTGGAGACGGGCTGACGGTTGGGCGGAGGGGTAGCTATTATGGAGAGGTCGCGCGCACCCATCAGCGAGAACTGCAACGTGCGCGGTATGGGTGTGGCCGTGAGGGTGAGGGTGTCGATGCTCTCGCGCATCTTGCGCAACTTCTCCTTGCTCGACACGCCGAACTTCTGCTCCTCGTCCACTATGAGCAACCCGAGGTCGCGAAACTCCACCTTGGAGCTCAAGAGCTTGTGGGTGCCTATCACTATGTCTATCTTGCCCTCGCGCAGACGTCCCAATATCTCCGACACCTGCTTCGTACTCTTGGCCCGCGACAGGTTCTCCACCGTGACGGGCAACCCCGAGAGGCGACGCGTGAAGGTGCGGTAGTGTTGCAGCGAGAGCACGGTGGTAGGCACCAGCACCGCCACCTGTTTGCCGTCGGCGGCGGCCTTGAAAGCGGCGCGTATGGCTATCTCGGTCTTGCCGAAGCCCACGTCGCCGCATATCAGCCTGTCCATAGGCACGGGGGCCTCCATGTCGCGTTTGAGCGCCTCGGTGGCCTTCTGCTGGTCGGGGGTGTCCTCGTAGAGGAACGATGCCTCCAGCTCCTGTTGCATGTAGCCGTCGGGCGAGAATGCGTAACCTTTCGATGCCCTGCGCTTGGCGTAGAGGGCGATGAGATCTTTGGCTATGTCCTTGACGCGGCTCTTGGCCGTCATCTTCTGACGCTGCCACGTGCCGCCCCCTAACTTGTGGAGCTTCGGTGCCGCCTCGGTATCGCCGTCCTTGTATTTTGAAATCTTGTGCAGGGCGTGCACCCCCACGAGCAACACATCGCCGTCGCGGTATATTATCTTCACCGCCTCGGTGGTCTTGCCGTTCTCCACCGAGCGGGTGAGTCCGCCGTAACGGCCTATTCCGTGGTCGATGTGCACTATGTAGTCGCCCAGGCTCATCTCCTGAAGCTCCGATACCGACAGCCCCTCGGCCTTGGGGAGCTCGCGCATGAGACGGTAGCGGTGGTTGCGCTCGAATATCTGGTGGTCGGTGTAGACGCACAACTTGTTGTCGTGGTCGACGAAGCCGCCCTGAAGCGTTATGTCCACGCTGTCGAAAAGCCCCTTTTCGCCCCCTATCGAGTCCATTATGCCCGAAAGACGCTCTATCTGCGCGCCGTTCTGGGTGACTATGTAGCTTGCGTAACCCTCGCCCTTGTGTCTGGCCAGATCGTCGCGCAGAAGCTCGAAATTCTTGCCTATGGCGGTCTGCGGACTCTTCCTCACCGCTATCTCACCCACCGGTGTCATGTCGGAGAATGTGCCGTGCAGGGCTATCACCCTCTCGCCGTCGAGCGAGCGGCAAAGCTGAGGGCCGCTGCACAGACTGTCGAGCAACGCCTTGCCCTCGTCGCCGCGGCTCGATATCACCTGTGCCCGTATGTCGTTGAGGCGACGCTCCACATGCGAGGGTGTCGTCACCCAATAGCGGCGGTCGGGACGGCTCTTGAGCAGATCGGTGAAAGAGACACGCCGCATGCTTCTGACGCCGCCGCTCGTATTGGCCACCACCTCCACGGCATCGCGGCTCTCGGTGGAGAGCTGGGTGTTGATATCGAACAGACGGATGGAGTCGACCTCGTCGCCGAAGAGGTCTATGCGGTAGGGGTGTATGTCGCCGTAGGAGAATATGTCGATGATGCCGCCGCGCACCGAATACTGGCCGGGGGCCCACACGAAATCGTCACGCGTGAAGCCCATGGAGGCGAGCTTCTCTATAAGACGCTCCACCGATACCTTGCCACCCTTGGATATGCGTACGGTAGCCGCCCTCAGCTCACTCTCCTCGGCCACCTTCTCGGCCAGAGCCTCCGGATAGGTGCATATCACCGTGTGGTGTGAGGTGTCGTCTCCGAGGGCCGTGAGTAGGGCCGTCCGTTGCACTATGTTGGAGTTGCTCTCGGTACCGAAGAGCGAGGAGCGTTTGTAGCTGGTGGGGAAAAAGAAGAGGTCGTCGGAGGAGATGAAGTTGAGAAGATCGTAGTAGATGAAGCCGGCGCTGTCCTTGTCGTCGGCCACCACCACATGTGTGCCTCCCGACGTGAGAGCCACGGCCGCCACGTACAGAGACAACAACGAACCGACCGCACCCGTGAGCGAGGTTACGCCCGCAGGAACGGAGGCAAGACGCGAGGTGACCCCGTCGCGCCTGTATATCTCTATGAATTTGTCTTTGCGCATCTTATGACATAGAAGACCGTGTCACTCCGAAACGGTCCGTAATTCCTCCTCCCGTCTTGCGAGCCGACCCCGCATCGGCAACCCCGAGTGCCCTAACGCCCGAGCCGGCATTACATAAGGCAAGCGGACCATCTCCGACACTCCACATACCGTTTTCACCCTCCTATGGCAGATCGACCGCCATATAAAGTCGATTCAAAAGGGGGCTATTCCCCCACCCCCTCGCTGTCGTCGAGGGCTACTGTCTCGTAGAGGGTGCTGTCTTGGGTGAGGGCTATGCCGTAGCGGTCGTAGTAGAACGACTCCACGTAACCCACCGACTCGTCGGCTTGTATCTTTATTATGCACTTGTATTTCAACATCCACCTGAGACGTAGGCTGAACAACCCTTTGACAAGATAGGAAGCCACGTAGGGGTGTACCGACAGTTTGAGGTAACGCACACCCTGCTCCTCCACGAAGTAGGCTATCTGGTTCTCTATCTCGCTGTCGAGGAGTATGGCGGGTGCTATCTTGCCGGTGCCGCGACATGTGGGGCAGAGCTCCTTGTTGTCTATCTTGGTCTCGGGGCGCACCCTCTGACGGGTTATCTGCATGAGTCCGAACTTGGAGAGCGGCAGCACGGTGTGGCGGGCGCGGTCCGATGCCATAGCCTCGCGCATGGCCTGATATACCTTGTCTTTGTTCTCGTTCTTGCGCAGGTCGATGAAGTCTATCACTATTATGCCGCCCATGTCGCGCAGACGTAGCTGGCGGGCTATCACCGGTATGGCGTTGAGGTTGACCTCCAAGGCTATCTCGTCCTGCGAGTCGGCGTTACGCATGCGGGGGCCGCTGTTGATGTCTATGACATGCAGGGCCTCGGTGTGCTCCACTATCATGTACGACTTGCGCTTGAACGGCACCAGCTTGCCGAAGAGCCCCTTTATCTGACGCGTGATGTCGAAGTTGTCGAAAATGGAGGCGCTGCCCTTGTAGTGGCGCACTATCTTCTCTTTCTCGGGGGCTATCTGGCGGATATACTCCTTTATCTGACCGTATATCTGATGGTCGTCGACATATATGTTGCTGAACGTGTCGTTGAGCATGTCGCGCAATATGGTGTTTACGCGCGTCTCCTCGGAGAGCAGCTGCGACGGCACCGCGGCGTTTCTCAAGCGTCCCAGTACGGTGTCCCATTTGGCAAGGAGCTGACGCACGTCTGACTCTATGTCCTCGCGCTCCTTCTTGCCCGCCGCCGTGCGTATGATGGCGCCGAAGCCGTCGGGCAACAGGTCCGATACGATGCCGCGCAGACGCTTGCGCTCCTCGCCCGAACGTATCTTCTGCGACACCGACACCTTGCCGGCGAAGGGCAGAAGCACTATGTGGCGGCCCGTGAGCGATATCTCGGTAGAGACCCTCGGCCCCTTGGTAGATATGGCCTCCTTGATGACCTGCACCATGACGGTCTGACCGGCCGAGAGCACGTCGTTTATCTTGCCGCCTCGGGCCACATCCTCCTGTCTCTTGAAGTTATCCATAGAGAACGGCTTCTTCTTGGTGACCGTCTCTATCATCTTGTTGAAACTGCGAAACTGCACCCCGAGGTCGAGGTAGTGTATGAAGGCGTCGCGCGCCGACCCTATCGACACGAACGCCGCATTCAACCCCGACATGGTCTTGCGCACCTTGCCGAGGTATATGTCGCCTACACCGTAGCCTACGCTCTTCTGCTCCTTGTGAAGCTCCACCAGCTGACCCTCCTCGAGGAGGGCTATGTTGATGATTTCGTCGCTACAATGTATTACAAGTTCTCTTTTTATGTTGTCCATATTATATTTAATAGTGTGTAACGGGACGCCAGACGTCCTGCGGGGAGCGGTCCGACGCTCCCTGTGCCGCGCTCTCTGACGGCATCTGCAATACCCGGCACCGATATGCCGGATTAATTTTACGAATAACGCACGCATAATGGGGGCGGTGCGTAATCGAGAGACCGGGACCGAACCTGCAAAGGCCCTTATGACGGCATTATCCTTAGAATGCCGTAACCCTGTGCGGTTGAAGCCGAAACGATCTCTTAACGAAAAAACCTAAAGAGAGCAGAAAAAGATTGCTGCTTTTCTTTAGGTTCCCTCGTTTTGTAGTGAAAAAGGCTACTTTTTCTTCTTATGTCTGTCTTTTCTGAGACGTTTTTTTCTCTTGTGAGTAGCCATTTTATGTCTCTTTCTTTTCTTTCCGCTTGGCATAGCTCTGATTTTTATGGTTGATGAATAGGTTATTTCGTCTCTTTAACCTTTACGGCGAAAGATTTAGAGGGTTTGAACGCGGGAATGTCGTGCTCGGGTATCTCGATGGTGATGTTCTTGGAGATGTTGCGGGCCACCTTCTTGGCGCGTTTCTTGATGATAAAAGAACCGAAGCCTCTGAGATATACATTGTTTTTCTTTATCATAGAGTCCTTGATGCTCTCCATGAAAAGTTCCACGATCTGCTGTACCTGAGCCTTTTCAACGCCCGATACTTTCGAGATTTCGTTTACGATATCTGCTTTAGTCATAATATTTTATTGTGGTTTTAGTAGTTAAAATCTTTCGTTAACGGCCCCAAAGATACAATATATTTCTTTGAATGACAACATATTGTAATAATTTTTTCTTCCGGCCGCTTTTTTCAGCCCTCTCCGCGGGTGCGCTCCAGTGCATAGACGGCCCTCGCCACGGACATATCCTCGGGCGAGGTGATTTTGATATTGCTCCTCTCGCCGGCGGTGTATCTGACGGTTATGCCGAAAGCCTCCGCTACGGATGCGTCGTCGGTGAATCCCTTGCCGTCGCCGGCCGCCTCGTACGCTTTGTGCAGAATGTCTCCGCGGAACACCTGCGGGGTCTGCACGGTGAAGAACCCGTCTCTGTCGGCTCTCTCCGATGCCTCGCCGTTGCGGCGTCGCAGCGTGTCGGATACCGGGGTCGAGGTCACGGCGCTGCCGTACTCCGCAGCCTCCGCTACCAGCCTCCTTATCAGACCGCACGATACGAAAGGCCTCACACCGTCCGTCACGGCTATCACGTCGACGTCGCCGAAAACCGCAAGTCCGTTACGCACCGACCCGAAACGGTCGGCACCTCCCGCCACCACCGTGTGGGGCACATCGAAGCGGTGCTCCCTGTTGATGCGTCGCCATGTGTCGATGCAGTCTCCGGGCAACACCACCGCAATGCCGGCCTCCGGCAGGGCCTCTGCGAAACGCTCCACCGTGGCTTCGAGCACGCACCGGTCGTCGGACAGGGGGAGGAACTGTTTGGGAACGTCCGCCCCCATGCGCACACCGCGTCCGCCGGCGACCACCAGCACGCCCGTTTTCATCGTATGCTGTCGAGAACCGTTACCCAGCCGAACTTGTCCTCGGCCTCACCGTGCTGTATGTCGACCAAGCGTCGGTAGAGCTTGTGGCTCCATGTGTCGTCGCCCGTCTTGAAGCGGTAGGTCTTGTCCTCCTCGGGGTCGTAGATGTTGTTGATGGGGGTGATGACGGCAGCCGTGCCGCATGCGCCCGCCTCCTCGAACGTCGATAGCTCCTCCAACGGCACGTGGCGACGCTCGACGGTAAGTCCCATGTCGGCGGCTATGGTGCAGAGGCTCTTGTTGGTGATGGAGGGGAGTATCGAGGGCGAGTCGGGGGTGACATATTTGCCCTCCTTGATGCCGAAGAAGTTGGCGGCACCCACCTCGTCGATATACTTTTTCTCCTTGGGGTCGAGATAGAGCACGCCGTCGTAACCCTTGTCGTGCGATTCGATGTAGGCCGTCAGGCTGGCGCCGTAGTTGCCGCCCGCCTTTATGTGTCCCGTGCCGTGGGGTGCGGCGCGGTCGTACTTGCGCTCCAGACACATGGTTATCTCGCCCTCGCCCTTGAAGTAGGGGCCCACCGGCGTTACGAACACCACGAAGAGATACTCGTCGGCAGGTTTGACTCCCACCTGCGCGCCCGTGCCCACCAGCAACGGACGGATATACAGCGATGCCCCGCTCTCGTAGGGGGGGATATATTCGGCATTGAGTTCCACTACCTTATGTACGGCCTCAATGAAACGCTCCACCGGGAAGACGGCCATCTGCAGGTACTCCGACGACGAGGCCATGCGTTTGCCGTTCTCGTCCACCCTGAACAGACGCACCTTGCCGTCCTTGCAACGGTAGGCCTTCAGACCCTCGAACGCCTCCTGCCCGTAGTGCAGACACGACGCGGCCATGTGCATGGGGATGGTCTCGTCGGAGTGTATCTCCAGCTCGCCCCACTGTCCGTTGCGATAGTAACACCTGATATTATAGGGCGTCTTGTGGTAACTGAACCCCAATTTGGCCCAATCCAGATTCTCTTTCATATCCATTGCATTTGATAATGAACTCCAAAGTTACTACAAAAAAGCGATAATGCAACATGTGGTATCGTCGAAACCGTTTTTCGGCGTGACCTCCCGTTGCATTGCCGCTCTCGGCGGGGTCTGTATGTCGTTTCGTCCGTGTCTTCTGCGCGGGGTGCTCCGCCTCTCTGTAAAAATAACGCGTCTTGTCGCTGTTATGCCGGGCGAGGGCCGACTCCGGCAGGCAAGAGACGACGGACCTTGTGTCGGTTTTGCGTAAGGGGACTATAAAGTGTGCGATATTTTTGCAGTGTCGGGAAAAAAGAATACCTTTGCAGTGTCGTGCGACCGCTGTGACGGTTACGTGCGGCGATGTTAAATGGTCTCGTGAAGACCGAATATTAACTTTTTAAATTACAGAACAATGGCTGTAAAAATCCGTTTGGCTCGCCACGGTAAGAAAGGTTTCGCTTTCTATCACATCGTGGTTGCCGACAGCAGAGCGCCGCGTGACGGCAAATTCATCGAGAAGTTGGGTACCTATAACCCCAACACCAACCCCGCGTCCATAGAGCTTAACTTCGACAACGCGTTGTCATGGCTCCAGAAGGGTGCCCAGCCCACCGACACGGTTAAGTCTATCCTCTCAAAGGAGGGTGTCTTGATGAAGAAACACCTTTTGGGCGGTGTCAAAAAGGGCGCTTTCACTATGGAGGTTGCCGAGGAGCGTTTCAACAAATGGCTCGCAGGCAAAGAGGCTAACGAGGGTGCTAAGCTCCAGAAGCTGGCCGACAGCAAGAAGGCCGCTGCCGCCGCTCGTCTTGCCGAAGAGACCAAGGTAAAAGAGGCTAAAGCCGCCGCTATCGCCGCTAAACGCGCCGAGGCCGAGGCTGCCGCCGCCGCTGAAGCTGCCGCCGCTGTCGAGGCCGAAGAGGCTGCCGCAGAGCCGGAAGAGGCTCCTGCCGCTGAAGCAGTTGCCGAATAAGGCGTGTGCGGGTTGCCGCATGAATCGACTCCCAAGAAGGGTTGCTTATGAAGCGTGAGAGTTCAAAAGAGGTTATCGCTAAAGTTACCAAGCTCTTTGGTAACGACGGCCAGCTTGTGTTGAGACTCACCGACAGCTTCCCCGACGAGGTAGAGATGGAGGAACCGTTGTTCGTCGATATGGACGGGCTCGAGGTTCCTCTTTTTCTTTCGTCGTTCAGACGTAACGGCGTGGGCAAAGCCGTGGCGGCGTTCGACGATTTCGACAACGACTACCGGGCCTCCGAGCTTGTGGGGCGCGAGCTATACGCCTACGGAGAGCCGGATGACGACGACGAGCTATATTGGGAAGATATGGACGGTTACACGTTCATCGACCTTTCGAGCGGCATGTCGGGCACCATCGTCTCTTTCCACGACTACTCCGACAATCCTTTGGTGGAGGTTAACTTCTCCGGAACCAATGTGTTGGTGCCGGTGTCTGACGACATAATATCGTCGGTGGACGACGACGCCCGCATAGTAGAGGCCAACCTGCCGGACGGCCTTATCAATCTCTATTCATACGATGACTACGACGAATAAAAGGGTTGCCATATACCCGGGTTCGTTCGACCCTTTCACTCTCGGACACAAACTGATTGTGGACAAAGCGCTGATGCTGTTCGACAAGATTGTGGTGGGGTTGGGCGAGAATGTCAACAAACGCACCTTTATGCCGTTGGAGCGGCGCAAGGATATAATACGCAAAGTGTATGCGGGCGACGACAGGGTGGAGACGGTCCATTACGACACCCTCACTGCCGACTTCTGTCGCGAGCACGGTATCGGCTTCATTATTAGGGGTATCAGCAACGTGCGCGACTTCGAGTTCTAGCGTAACGTGGCGCAGATAAACCGCAAACTCAATCCCGACCTCGACACCATCTTTCTGATGACCCCGCCGGAGTATTCCGAGATATCGTCTACCATCGTCAGGGACATACTCGTACACGGCGGCGATCCGTTGCAGTTCATGCCCGAGGGTATCACTATGGACGATCTGCGATAGCCCTGCGGCGGGCGGAGATGTCCTCATTACGGGAAGCCTGCAATAAAGTTCTGGAATCATATCGCATTACATAATTTATCGCGTTGTTCGGAAAGTCGGACAGCCGGCGCGATTCGCGTGTAAGTTATAAGCCCTGTTCTGCAGAGGCTTGTATCTATATTGCCCGTACGCCGCGGCCGGAGTATGCGCGTTCTGCGGCGGGCAAGGTGGTTCTGTCTCTGCTTTGCGGGTTTCTGTTGGTAGGTTTTCTGTTTGCTGCGAGGGGGCGTAGAGTTATTGCTTTTAGTAAAAATTATGACTCTCGCGATTATGCGGTCAGAGCAGGGCGAGGGACGTTGGTTACAATTTCCTCTTAGCTGACCCGAAGTGTAACGCAGGGGCTGAGCGGGCCGCACCTCGCGGTGGGCAAAAATATCCCCCCAACGGAGGCCCGCAAGGGAGAGTAGCTAATCTATAAGCGTTATTCGCTAAATGCTTCCAACTACCTCTCTTATGCCCGCCGCGAGGTGCGGTCCCCCGCAGGCTCCTTTTTCGGTGACGTATCGGAATAATA
>CAMWRR010000047.1 GCA_947176715.1 uncultured Rikenellaceae bacterium
CGCCATAAGGAACGTAGACAAGGGTCTTTTCCCCAAGGCGTTCTGCAAGATAGTCCCCGATATTTTCACCGGCGACGACGACTATTGCCTGCTCATGCACGCCGACGGCGCTGGTACCAAATCGTCGTTGGCATACGCCTACTGGCGCGCTACCGGCGACCTTAGCGTATGGAGAGGCATCGCTCAGGACGCCGTGGTCATGAACACCGACGACCTGTTGTGCGTGGGTGCCGTAGACAACATCTTGCTCAGCTCCACCATCGGCCGCAACAAGCGTCTTGTTCCGGGAGAGGTGATAGCCGCCATAATAAACGGTACGGAGGAGTTCCTCGAAAAGATGCGCTCCATGGGGGTGGGCATACGCTCCACGGGCGGCGAGACGGCCGACGTGGGCGACCTTGTGCGCACCATCATAGTGGACAGCACCGTCACGGCCCGTATGAGGCGGTCGGATGTGATAGACAACGCCAATATCCGCCCGGGGGCCGTCATAGTGGGGTTGGCCTCTTACGGCAAGGCCGTCTATGAGGAGGAGTACAACGCCGGCATGGGCAGCAACGGTCTCACCTCGGCACGCCACGACGTGCTGGCCAAGAGCGTGGCCCGTCTCTATCCCGAGAGCTACGACGGCGGCATCGACGACGATCTGGTCTACACCGGCCTCTACGACCTTACCGACAACATAGAGTCCGTGGGCATGACGGCCGGCAAGATGGTGCTCTCGCCGACCCGCACCTACGCCCCCGTCATCTGCCGCATGCTCAAGGAGTGCCGCGGCGGCATACAGGGCATGATACACTGCACCGGCGGCGCACAGACCAAAATATTGCACTTTGCCGGTAACATCCATGTGATAAAGGACGATATGTTCGACATACCGCCCCTCTTCCGCATAATAGAGGAGTGTAGCGGCACCTCCCGCAAGGAGATGTACAAGGTGTTCAACATGGGTCACCGCATGGAGATATACGCCGACCCGGAGGCTGCCGACGAGCTGATAGCCATATCGGAGAGCTTAGGGGTAGAGGCCAAGGTAATAGGCCGTGTGGAGAAGAGCGACGCCCCCGCGCTCACAATAAAGGCCGAGGGTGCGACGTATGAATACTCGAAATAGATAGATGGCGTCCAAACCGGTCATAAGGCTGTACGAAGAGAGTCCCGACCCCCGGCGGCTGGGCGAGGTGGTGGAGGCGCTCGAACGCGGCGCCGTCATAATATATCCCACCGACACATACTACGCTCTCGGGTGTCTGCTCACGTGCGTCAGGTCGATAGCCCGCATCAAGGAGATAAAGGGCAAGCACGACGACAGCCTCTCGCTGATATGTCACGACCTGTCTCACATCTCCGACTACGCCAGAGTCGACAACGCCGCTTTCAGGCTTATAAAGGCCAATACCCCGGCACCTGTCACCTTCATACTGCCGGCTTCGGGAGCGGTGCCCAACAAGTTCCTCGACCGCAAGAGGAGCGTAGGCATACGGTTGCCCGATAATGCTATTCCGCGCGCGATAGTCCGTATGGCGGGAGTGCCGTTGGTGTCGGGTTCGCTCATTAGTGCGGAGGAGCCGTCGAGCGGCGATCCGTCGCTCCTGTGGGACGAATACTGCGACAGGGCAGACATGATGGTTGACGGCGGCACGGCGCGCATGAGTCCCTCTACTGTGGTTGACCTCACGGGCGGAGAGCCGGTGGTGACGAGGCAGGGCGGCTACGAAATGATATTATGACAACACAATCCTCCGATATGAACGAAGAGAACGAAAACAAGACTCCTGACATAAACGACATAATAGCCGGGCTTACCGGCGGCGAAAGGCGTGTGCCTATGGCCTCCGATGCGGCGCGGTGGGGGCTGGCGATGGGCGGCGCCATGTCGGCGGCCCTGTTGATAAGGGGGCTGTTCATCACTAACGCTACAGTCAACATATTGCTCAATATAGTGTCGATAGTGGCGGTGATAATGGTGTTGCAACTGGCGGTGCGCGCCCGGGTAGTCAAGCGCGGCAAGATAATGCTCGACTTCGGCGAGGCGTGGGGCTATACGGTGCTCATATCGCTGTTCGCCGGTATGATTACCGGGGTGGCCTACTATGTCAACTTCCGCTTCATAGCCCACGAATACTTCTCGGAGGCATACCGTACCCTTACGCTTACGGTGACTAAGTCGCCCGACGTAACAGACACGCTTAGGCTTATGGACAAGGTGTGGAACTCGCCCTTTGTGTGGTTCGTAAGCGGCATCGCCAACACCGTCTTCTCGGGCGGTTTCATAGGTCTCATCGTGGCGGCCACAGGTCGTCGCAACCCGTTGATAAAGTCATAGCCATGTATATAATAAGTACGACTTTCGCGGTGGACCCTCCCGTGCACGGGTTGTGGTACAAGTTCGTCACCGAGAAGTTTCTGCCGCGTCTGGAGGAGGAGAGCGGCGAGAGTCCCGTCTTCACGCGTGTTCTGAGTCAGACGACGGAGGATCATTACACCTACTCCGTACAGTGCCGTTGTGCCGACATACCCTTCTACCACCGTTTCATGGGCCGCATCATGGCCGACTACATGGAGATAGCCGAGCCTATGTTCGGCGATAAGGTACTATATTTCACCACACTTCTTAAACGTATAGATTACCGATGAAAAACATAGCGACTCTCACCCTCGCGATGCTATGCGCCGCAGGGGCCTTCGCCGGCCAGCCGGAGAAACAGACCTGTCGCATAGAGGCGGCCAAAAACGAACGCTGGTGGGGCGGTTACTCGCAGTTGGGGCACAAAATGCCTTTCGGTGCCGCCGCGGGAGGCGACCTGTCCGTAGATAACAAAAGCAACCAGTCGGCTCCGTTTCTGATATCTTCCGACGGCCGTTACATCTGGAGCGACACCCCTTTTGCCTTTACCGCCGACAAGAGCGGCATAACGGTAGTGTCCGATGTGCCGGTTGTGGCCCGCTCGGGGGGCAAGAGTCTGCGCGAGGCCTTTCTGATAGCGGCCCAGCGCCATTTCAAGAGCAGAGGCAAGAGCCCGGCGCCGGAGATGTTCTCCGCACCCCAGTACAACACATGGATAGAGCTCGGCTACGACCAGAACCAGCAAGGGGTGCTCGACTACGCCCGAGCCATACTCGACAACGGCTTTCCCGCCGGCGTCATAATGATAGACGACAACTGGCACCGTCACCACGGCAGTCTGTCGTTCGACATGGAGCGTTTCCCCGACCCGCGTCGGATGGTCGACAGTCTGCACGACATGGGCTTCAAGGTGATGTTGTGGGTGTCGCCTTTCGTCGCCCCCGACTCGCCCCTGTGCAAAGAGCTGGCGGCAAAACGCATGCTCATAAGAGATAGTCGCGGTCGGCCCGCCGTCGTATCGTGGTGGAACGGCAACAGCGCGTGCTACGACTTCACCAACCCCGCCGCTTGCGAATACTACAAGGAGGGGTTGCGATCGCTTCAGGAGCGTTACGGCATAGACGGCTTCAAGTTCGACGGCGGCGATACCTATTTCTATATAGGCGACATAGTGTCGTTCGACGAGGATGCCGGACCAGTAGACCATCTGCAGGCATGGAGCCGCATAGGTCTCGACTTCCCGTTCAACGAATACAGGGCCAGCTACGGACTTGCGGGAGAGCCTCTGGCCGAACGTCTCAGCGACAAGAACTGCAACTGGGACGATGTTGCCAAGTTGGTGCCCGACATGATAGCCGCCGGGTTGCTCGGCTACCCCTACACCTGTCCCGACATGATAGGTGGCGGCGAGCTTACGTCGTTCTCCGACGATGCTAAGATAGACGGCATGATGATGGTGCGCTCGGCACAGGTGCACGCCCTTATGCCCATGATGCAGTTCTCGGTGGCCCCGTGGCGTGTGCTCGGCGGGGCGGAGTTGGAGGCGTGTCGTAAGGCCGCCGCGCTTCACGTCCGCATGGCTCCCTACATAGCCACCCTCGTACGCGAGGCCGAGCAGACCGGCGCCCCCATAGTGCGCGCCATGGAGTACGAGTTCCCGAAGCGCGGATTCGCCGACTGCAACGACCAGTTCATGCTCGGCAGCAGATATCTGGTAGCACCGGTCTATACCCCGTCGTCGACCCGCGAGGTGAGGTTGCCCGCAGGACGCTGGAAAGACGACATGGGCACCCTCTATAAAGGTCCGTTGGTGCTCGACGTAACCGTCTCTCCGGACAGGTTGCTCTATTTCGAGAGGGTTAAATAGAGCGGCTGTCGGTTTTATGGTCCGGAGGCAGGAGCTTCCGGGCTGGTTTTATTACGGGGTTTCGGGAGGGGGAGATTCTATAGAGATGTTCATCGGTGTGTCTTTTGGTATTGAGACATTAAAAACCTAAAGAGACGGCTCGGGAACAGTGCCCGATGAAAATTTATCTATATTTGAATTGCTACCCTCCGGCAAGAGTTTTTTTATCCCTATTTTTGTAGCCCAAATACCAACGACGTGACATATCCCCACGACATAGAAGAACGCCTCGGCTTCGACCGCATCCGCTCGATGACAGAGGAGAGGCTCCATACCTCGGCCGCCCGCGCCATGCTCGCGGAGTCCGCATTCGACACATCGTACGATAAGGTGGCCGAAAAGCTCCGTCTTGCCGACGAGATGAGGCTCGTGTTGCTCAGTGGCGACGGCTTCCCCCTCTCGGGGTATATCGACACCACCCCTTACCTCAAACGCATACGGGTGGAGGGTACGCACCTCACCACCGCCGAGATGGGCGATCTGCGCGCCGCTTTTATCACCGTCGGCGAGCTGACCGGCTTCTTCCGTACCGAGGAGCGAGCGGCTTTATATCCTCTTCTGGCGGAGATGGCCTGTCGGGTGGCGGTGTCGTGCGACGTGCCGGCTATGGTCGAGCGCGTGATAGACCGTTTCGGCACGGTACGCGACAGCGCCTCTGTGGAGCTGGCGCAGGTGAGGGCGCGCCTGCGGGAGGCGGAGGGACAGGTGGGGCGACGTCTGCGTGCGCTCATGGCCGAGGCCCAAAGCGCCGGCATAGTGGATGAAGATGCCGCCATATCGATAAGGGACGGCCGGGCTGTGATACCTGTGTCGGCGGCCAACAAGCGCAAAATCAGGGGCTTCGTCCACGACGAGTCGGCCACCGGCAAGACGGCATACATAGAGCCGATAGAGGTGGTGGAGCTAAACAACGAGATAAAGGAGTTGGAGCTTGAAGAGCGTCGGCAGGTGCTCAAGGTGCTCGTGCGTTTCGCCGACGAGCTACGTCCGTTCGTAGACGAGCTTCTCGACGGCGACATGTTCCTTTCGCAGATAGACTTCATCAAGGGCAAGGCCGAGATAGCCCTATCTATGGACGCCCAAATGCCCATCATGACCGCCGAACGTCAGATATATATAAAGGACGGCCGCCATCCGCTCCTCGAACAGACGCTCAAACGCGAGGGCAAGTCCATAGTGCCTCTCACCATGAGGCTCGACGGCGACAAACACATCCTTGTCATATCGGGACCCAATGCCGGAGGCAAGTCGGTGTGCCTCAAGAGCGTGGGGCTTTTGCAGTATATGATGCAATGCGGCTGGTTGGTGCCGGCGAGTCCGGTAAGCGAGATGTCGGTATTCGACGACATATTCGTCGACATAGGCGACCAGCAGTCGATAGACAACGACCTTAGCACCTACAGCTCGCACCTCGGTAACATGCGTGTCATGCTCCGCCACGCGACAGACCGCTCCTTGGTGCTCATAGACGAGTTCGGCACCGGCACCGAGCCTGCACTTGGCGGCGCCATAGCCGAGACTATCCTCGAGAGGCTGGAGGCCCGCGGCGTATTCGGAGTCATAACCACCCACTACTCCAATATAAAATACTATGCGTCAAAAGCCCGCGGTGTCATCAACGGGGCCATGAACTTCGACGTGCGCAACATACAGCCGCTCTTCTCGTTGGAGATGGGCAAGCCCGGCAGCTCTTTCGCGTTCGAGATAGCCCGCAAGACCGGTCTGCCCGAAGATGTGGTGCGCGATGCTCAGGAGAAGGTAGGCGACGATAAGGTCAACATAGAGCGCCAGTTACGCGAGATAGCCCGCGACAAACGTTACTGGGAGAGCAAGCGCGACCGCATCCGCATAGCCCAGAAACGGGCCGACCGTCTGGTTGAGGAGTACGAAGCCTCGGCGGCCGAGGTGCTCGCAAAGCGTAACGAGCTGATAGCCGAGGCCAAAGCCGAAGCGGCCCGCATAGTGGCCGACGCCGGCAAGCTGATAGAGAAGACCATACGCGAGATAAAGGAGGCACAGGCCGAAAAGGAGCGTACGCGTCTGATACGTAAAGAGTTCGAGTCGGCGCGCGATGGCTTCGGTCAGGATAGCCGCGACGACGAATCGGCCCGCATAGAGGCCAAGATGCAGCGTATGAAAGAGGCTCGGGAGCGACGTCGCAAACGTCGTGAAGAGTCTGCAGACACTACGGCTCGAGAGGAGGTGGAGCAGGTGAGGCGTACCCCGGTGGCAGGCGACAAGGTGCGCATGACGGGGCAACAGATTGCAGGTGAGGTCATGTCCGTAGACGGCAAAAAGGCTACGGTGGCTTTCGGGCATCTCACCACCACGGTGGAGCTTTCGAGGTTAGAGCTGATATCGGCATCCGAGTATAAGCGTCAGAGCAAGGAGCTGGCATCCGTAAGACCTGCATACGGAGTTGAGCGTCAGGGCTACGACGTGTCGCAGAAGCGTCTCGACTTCAAGCGTCAGATCGACCTGCGGGGAGCGCGTGTGGACGAGGCCCTGTCACGCGTGCAGGAGTATATGGACGAGGCCTTCATGCTCGGCATAGATCAGGTGAAGATACTGCACGGCAAAGGCACCGGCGCGCTCAAAGAGGAGATACGCCGCTATCTGCGTACGCTTCCTTACGTACGCTCCGCCGCCGACGAGCACGTGCAGTTCGGCGGGGCCGGCATTACGGTTGTGGAGCTGGATACATAGCGATGATGGGCATTGCCTCCGCTCCAAAAGATTCTGTGCGACACTCGCAGTGGGTGGAAAATATCTTTCCAATTAGGTTCCCGCAGGAGAGTTCGACTATATTGAATAGGCCCGCCCGCTCGTCCCTTTGCGCTATGCTTCGGGGAGGAGCGGGCGGAAATTGTGTCAGAGGTCTGCTCTTCGCTCGGGACGCACCTCGCGGTGGGCGGAAAATTCCTCCGCACGGAGGACCGCAATAGAGAAGTAGCCAAGCTATAAGCGTTATTCGCCAAAGACACCTGACCGCATTTGCCGACTTCCGCGCTTTGTGCGGTCTTCCGCAGGCTCCGGTCCGCGCTTAGTGTCGCTAAACAGCTGCGCAATAATGATATATGGGGTCTTATATCAACCTCACGTTAATTAATACGATGAATGCTTATGGCTCGAAGTCGTAAAACGGGCTTGTGGCTGTGTCGTTTCCGTCCGTCGAAAGGACGGTAAAGCGTTAAAGTATGTTGAGCGACTGCTCCTTTATCTTCTCCAACTCGTCTTTCATCTCCACCACTATGCGTTGCATCTCGGCATGGTTGGCTTTGGAGCCGGTGGTGTTTATCTCGCGTCCCATCTCCTGACAGATGAAGCCTATCTTGCGTCCGGGGGCCTCCTCCTCGGCGACGGTCCGGCGGAAATAGTCGATGTGTTTTTTGAGACGCACCTTCTCCTCGGTTATGTCGAGCTTCTCTATGTAGAAGATTAGCTCTTGCTCGAAACGGTTGGGGTCTACCGTTATGTTCGCCGCCTCTATGTTGTCCATGATGCGTTTGCGTACGGCCTCGACGCGCTCTTTGTCGTACGATGCGGCCTCTGTGCTGAGACGTTCAATGCGGTCCACCCTCTCCATTATGTCGGCTATCAGTATCCCGCCCTCGTGCAGACGGAAGTCGTCCAGACGGGCCACAGCCTCTTGGGTCGCCTCCATGAGCGCGGCCTCCTCGTCGGGACCGACTTGTTCGCCGGAGCTTTTTATCACGTCGGGCATACGCAATACGGCGGCCACCACCTCGCCGGAGCGGGTGTCGAGCCCCAGAGGCGACGCGGCGGCCTCTATCTGACGGTAGTATTCGGCGAACATGGAGGCGTCTACGGGCGACGAGGCCTTGCTCTCCACCGTCTCGTAGCTGACGAATACGTCGGTCTTGCCGCGTAGTAGCGCCTTGGTCACGAGCGAGCGTATGTCGAACTCTTTCGACCTGTAAAGCGACGGTATCTTCACGGAGAGGTCCATCTGTTTGCCGTTGAGCGTCCTTATCTCTACGGTTATGCGACGGTCGCCGCAGACGGCACTGCCTTTGCCGTAACCGGTCATGGATCTTATCTCTGTCATAAATCTGTCTTTAATATATTATCACAAAAATAGACAATTTCCGATAAAAACTTTTATACTAATGAAAAAAACTCTATCTTTGCAGTGCTTTAAAGCGGACGGTCCCTTAGCTCAGCTGGATAGAGCATCAGATTTCTAATCTGACGGTCGAAGGTTCGAGTCCTTCAGGGATCACACTTGCGGGGCCGCAATCGCATGGTGCGGATGCCCATCTTTAAACCGGAAAGGCGACGGGATTTTTGTTTCCCGTCGCTTTTTTGTATCGGAGATTGGGCTTGCCGGTAAAGTGCGGCATGGACCCTGTTGGCCGGCCCGTCTACTCCGCTTCAAACCCGCCAAGCGGAAAGGAGATATGTGCAGGTTCAGTCTCCTGTCTTTCAGCGCTTTTTTCGTCTTGTCGGGGGAGCGGCCCCTGTCTGAAAAGATGCCGGGAGACGCAAAAAATATCCGTATGCGAAACGCAACCGGACGACAGAGATGCGACCGGTCGACCAAAGTGGGAAACATTTTGTCGTTTTGTTTGAAATCTTCTGGAAAATATCTACTTTTGTAATTGGAAAAATATTTTTTAAATGGAACTCGATTTAAGCGTATATAAGCTGTTGGACGTAGTGGGAGGCACCTCTGCGCGCGGACAGTGGCAGAAGAGAGATGTCGTTTTCGACATGCTCGACGAATACAATAACAAGCTGTGCATCACCTTTTTCGGCGACAAGATGAACGAAGTGGCCATGCTCGCTCCCGGCGACAAGGTGACGGTGTCGTTCAACATATCGTCCCGCGAGTATAACGGCCGTTGGTTCACCGAAGCCCGCGGATGGCGCGTCCGTCCCGTGCCGGGCAGCCAGCCGGAACAACCCGCGCCGGCTTCGTCCATGCCCCCGCTGGAGCAATCGGGCGACGAGCAGTCATCGTCGGAGGGCGGCGATCTTCCTTTTTAAGTAATGTAATAACTTTGTGATGAAAAAGATAAAAAGCGCACTTATATCCGTCTATTACAAGGACGGGCTCGATGAGATTGTAGGCATGCTCGCCGATGCGGGAGTCGAGATATATTCTACGGGAGGGACCCTCTCGTTCATAGAGGGGCTGGGCCATAAGGTCAGCTCCGTGGAGTCGCTCACCGGCTATCCCTCCATCCTCGGAGGACGTGTCAAGACGTTGCACCCCAAGGTGTTCGGCGGCATACTCGCCCGCCGCGACAACGCCACCGACCGCGAGCAGCTGGCGCAGTACGAGATACCCGAGATAGACCTCGTCATCGTAGACCTCTACCCGTTCGAGGAGACGGTGGCCTCTACCGACGATAACGCACAGATAATAGAGAAGATAGACATAGGCGGCATATCGCTCATACGCGCCGCCGCCAAGAATTACAAAGATGTGGCTATCGTAGCCTCGCGCGGTCAGTACGGGCTTCTCAAGGAGATGCTTGCGGCTAACAGTTGCGCCCTTAGCGAGGCCGACCGCAGACATCTGGCCGCCCTTGCGTTCGCGGTCAGCTCGCACTACGACACGGCTATCTTCGACTACTTCAACCGCACCGAGAACGTGCCCGCGTTCCGTTACGGCGCCGACGGAGCCACGCACCTGCGTTACGGCGAGAATCCGCATCAGGGCGCATCGTTCTACGGCGACCTCTCCAAGACGTTCAAACAGCTGTGGGGCAAAGAGATATCGTACAACAACATGCTCGATATCGATGCCTCTATCAACCTCATATCGGAGTTCGACGACACCACCTTCGCCATCATCAAGCACAACAATGCCTGCGGCGTGGCTACCCGTCCCACCTTGCTG
>CAMWRR010000048.1 GCA_947176715.1 uncultured Rikenellaceae bacterium
GCAGCGTCATATGTGTATAAGAGACTGATCGTTATATAACTGTGCATCTTGCGCCGGAACCGGATCTATCCGCTTGCAAAGATAAGATTTGAATTCGTATCTTTGAAACGTTTTAAGATATATCTTTTCAAATGGCACGCAGAGCTAACGGACAAAGAGGAGGCGGGTTCGGGGGATTTCTGCTACTGATGGCGTTGGCGGCGGCGATAGTGTTCGTCGTCTCCGCGGTGGACTATACGCCGCCGTCGGGCCACGCACCGTCCGTATCGGCGATGACCTACCGCAGACCGGAGGCCGGACGCATAGCTACGCCTAATGCCGACACGCAACGGCAACCCGGCTGGCAGATAGCCCTCTACGCCGTACCGCCCGGCAGCGACACGCTATACACACTCGTAAACGAGGAGGGGCGCTACGTGGTTAACTACGACCCCGACACACGCAACGCACGCTGGGCAGCCTACATACTCACCCGTGCCGAGGCGGGGGTGAAAAACGTCGACCGTTCAAGCGGCTTTGCAAGAGACATGCGACTCGTGCACAAAGGGTGGGCATCGGCCGTAACGGGCGACTACACGCGCTCCGGCTACGACCGCGGACACCTCGTACCCTCGGCCGACCGCGACGACAACGAGTCCGAGAACAGAGCCACGTTCATAATGACCAACATATCGCCCCAGCGTCCGGGCCTCAACCGATACGTGTGGAAAAACTTGGAGAGCACCGTTCGCAAATGGGCCATAGAGCACGACTCGCTCTACATAGTGACGGCAGGCGTTCTCATACCCGCCGACGGACGCCCGCTCAAGACCATAGGCTCCGGAGTGGCCGTACCCGAGCTGTTCTACAAGGCTGTAGCCGTGCGCGACGGCGACAGGTTTCAGGCAATAGGATTCGTAATACCCAACATAGACGACTGCAACCGCGACTACCGCGTATATGCAGTGTCGCCCGACTCGATACGGCGTCTGACCGGCATCGACATATTCGGCACCCTGCCGTCGGAGGCGGTGTACGATACCGATTTCTGGTTCTGAGGCGGCCCCCCTTGCCGAGCTGTGATCCGGTATTGACATCGGGTAAGGATACCCCGCAAAGTTCGGTGCGATGTTTTCCGTCTGACATACCGGCGCAATTACAGCCCCGTAGCAACGCGGTGAGCGGCGGAACAGCACATGCCGTAACCCTCACTGTCGGGAGAGGTCACAGACAGGCTCGCCCGGATAACCGCAGCCCTCCTCTTCCGCCCGTTGCGGGCCCCTCTGTCAGCCGGCCTTGACGCGCGCGGACTTTGTCTTGAACGGCATGAATATGGGAAGTATCGCAACCAAGGCGATGATAGAGAAGAGTATGCCGCCTATGGAGGCAACGGCGAAAGAGAACCAGAACACCTCTCCCGGGCCGTCGGAGAGGAACGGCAGAAGCCCCAGCACCGTGGATATTATCGTGAGCATTATGGGGATTATCTTGTGGTTGAAGGCCTTTATATAGAGGCGCACACCTTTTTGACGGCCCCTTTCGGCCCATTCGTTCTGTTCGTTTATGAGGTATATGCCGGCATTGACCACCACGCCGCAGAGCAATACGAAAGCGGCCAGACCGCCTTGGTCGAACCGGAACCCTGTCGTTCCGAAGGCAAGGAACACGCCTATGAACGATACCGGTATCATAGTGATTATTACGAGCGGCTTGCGAAGCGACTCGAAAATGATTGCGCACATCACGTATATTATGGCCACCACAAGCAATATTATCAATACCTGCCACGTGCCGCTCTCCCTCTGCCATCCCCATACCGGATCGCTGGCGACGAAACCTATCGGCAAGACCTCGTCGTTCATATGGTCTATTGCCTCGTTTATCGTCTTTCTGGCCATTTCGTGGGGACCCATGAAGTCGAAACCGACCGACATTATATAGGACTGGTTCTCCCTTACGACAGGTATTCCGGTGGACTGCTTGGTTATGCGCCCCACCGATGCCAGACGGGTAGGCGTATCGCCCGTCTCCACCTGTTCGTTGGTTATGTGCCATATATCGAACCGCTCTATATCGGACGACCTCAGACGGACATTCTCCATGTGGCCGTCCATGTATACCGGAGAGAGCAATCTGTCGTAGAGCTGATTGTTCAGAACATCGAAATAGCCCGATAGATTAAGCCCCGTGGCGGCTATACGCTCCCTGTCGAACTCCATTACGAACTCCTTTCGGCCGGCCCATCCGCTACTGCTCTGTAACTGAAGCCCGTTTACGCGTCTGTTGGTGCTCATATATTCGATCAGATATTCGGCATATTCCACCAGCTTGTCATATTCGTAGCCCGAGAGGTTTATTCTGTTCATTCGGTAGCTGTTGACGACTCTGTTATTGAAATACGAATCGTCCAGCCCGGAGACCATCCATGTGGCGCCACCGAAGTCGGCGGCGGTGGATATGACCTCCTGTTTGAGTCTGTAAGGCATGGGGGTGTTCTCGTACTCACGCTTGAACGACACCTCTATGGAGGCGTTGTCGTAGCTGGAAACACGTGTACGGAAAACGTCCACCTCTTCGCGAGTGGCCAAAAAACGCTCCATCTGCTTGACGAGGTCGTTCAGCTGGTGTACGGTGCACCCCTCCGCCATGCCCGCCCTTATGGAGAGTGTCTTGGGCTCCGGCTCGCGATAGTAGTTGTAGCCGTTTGTAGAGGAGTGGAACAACCGGAGCGTTCCGCCCAATATCTTGTCTATCGTCTCGCGATAGTCCGCAACCGAATTGCTCCCGATAGTCTTGTTGTAGAGTCCGCCCCATCCCGTCTCCACACGCTTGCGGTTATTGTCCTCTATCGAGCGCGGCAACATAAAGGTGGGTATTCCGAACCCGAGCACCACGGCCGTGAGCACGAGCCAGCGGAAACGACGCCCCCAACAGATGAAACGCGAGTATCTTTCGTTCATCCTTACCGTGCGCCGCAATCTCTTCATCGACCTACCGGTGGTTTTCCCCTTCAACGGCAACTTGTCGAGAAGCGCGGGGATAAAAAGATAGGCCACCAGCAACGACATGGTGAGATTTATTATCATCACCGAGGCGAAATCCTCCATGTTCATCCTCTGCTCGTCCGGAATGAGCCATATCACGCTCAAAGCGCCTACCGTGGTGAGCAACGCCCCGAGTATCGACGAGAAGACATTTCTGTTGCGGTAGTAGGTGTAGTGGTCGACCATTATTATCGACGTATCTATCATCATGCCCAAAGAGACAGATATGCCGGCCAGTGTGTAGATATGGATATCTATATCGAGCAGGTTGTAGATGACCACCGACGACAACAGATTGACCACCAGTGTGATGAATATGATGAGCAGATAGTGCACGTTGCGGCTGACCACCCATACGAAGACGAGCAATATGGCCACGCACAACAGGGTGCGCAACATTATCTTGTCTATCTCCTCGGAGACATATTCCGAAGAGTCCATCGTAAGCTGTGCCGTTATCTCTGGGGGGAAGCCGCGCGACAGCTCGGTCATCAACTCACGTACCTCGGCGGCGGTCCTGAGCAGGTTCGACCCGTCGGACATGGATATGTTGAGCGTGACGGTGTTGAGACCGTTGATGCGGAAATATCCGTTAGGCTTGGCCTCGCTGTATCGCACCTTGACGAAATCGCCTATATGCAATACCCGCCCCTCCTTGTTGGTGACGGGTATCTTCTCGAAATCGGGGGTTGCGGCGTTCTGCAGCTTGAGCACTATCGAATGCGAGCCTTTCTCGTCCTCGACCGTTGCCGTGCCGATGATGTCGTTGCTGAAATAGGAGTTGAACGCGCCCGCCACCATGTCCGCATCTATCCCGGCACTGCGCAGGGCGTCGGGATCGAACGATATGACCCACTCGAACGGGGTCATGCCGTCGAGACTTACGCCGCTGACACCCTCTATGCGCGAGAGCGGAACTATGATGTTGTTACGGCAATACTCCTCTATCATTTTGGAGGGTATGTCGGCTTTCAGCGTATAGGACATACTCTTACGGGACGCCCCTCCCGACGTGGATAGCGATATGGCGGGGTAGCTAACCTCCCCGGGAAGTTTGGGGTATAGGTTTCTTATCTGCGAGGCCACCTCGAACCTTGCGGCCGCCATATCGGTATGTTTGTCGAATTCGAGTGTCACGCTACCGACACCTTTGTCGGAGTAGGAGCTTATCTTGGTTACCCCCTTGATGGTGGCCAAAGCGCCCTCTATCTTGGACGACACCTCTTTCTCTATGATACGGGCGGAGGCGTCGGGCCACGTGAAGTCGACGGAGACGGACCGTCCCCCCTTGTTCGGCGTATATTGCACACTGAGCATAGGGAGCGTGAATATCCCTATCATGGCCGCAACGACCATGATGAGCAACACGGAAAAGGATGGGATTCTCAGCCTCATCGTCTACGCGGCTTATATATTTCGTAATACACTACCGGCACGAAATAGACGCTTACGGCAGTGCCTATTATCATGCCGCCTATTATCACCAGCGACATGGGGTATTGCAGGTCGGCGCCCATGTTGCCTCTGCTCAGTGACGGCGCTACGGCGAGTATGGTGGTGAGAGAGGTCATGATTATGGCCTTCAGACGTCTCTGTCCCGCCTCTATTATCGCCTCTTTCAGCCCCATGCCCCTCTTGCGCAGAACGTTGATAGTATCCACTTTGAGGATGGAGTCGTTGATGACGATACCGCAGACCACCACCAGACCTATCATCGACATAAGGTTGAGCGTCTGCCCGAAGAGGGCCAATATCACAAGCGAGCCGAAAATGTCGATGACTATCTCCGACATTATTATAAGAGGCTGTACGAGCGACTCGAACTGAGCCGATATGATGAAGTAGAGCAACAGCAACGACACTATCAGTATCATTATCATCTGCTTTATAATCTCTCTGTTGGTGAAGTATGAGCCGCTGAAAGACACCTCCAGATCCGGCGCCTCGTCTATTATGCCGCGGATGGTGCTCATGGCCTCCGGCACCCTGTCGGAGCTTATGTTCAGCTCCAAAGGATAGAAATTGCCTTCGGCTCCGGAGACAATGGTTTTCAGGTCGGCGTCCATCGTCTGCATCATGAAGGTGCCTACGGGTATCTCGACCGGTTTGTCGTCGTCTTTGTTGCCGGAACGGATGAATGTGCCGCTCATGATACGCTCTATGTCTTTGGTGTCGGTGCCCAAAACGACGGGTAGCGTCTCCGTACCGCTCGCCACGGTGTATATCCTGTTTTCGTTAAGTGCGTTGCGGAGCACGGAGACGAGGTCGGAATATGATACTCCGTAGAGGGCCATCACCTCGGGACGCGCCACGTAGAGTATGTTCTCCTGTACCTGCACGGGGGAGGGGTTGCTGCCCGGGAGCTTCACCCCTATCTCGCGGGCTATCTGCCGAAGTCTTCTCGGGTCGGCCATCTTGCCCGTGGTGGAGCGTAGCCGTGCCGTGAGCGTAGCCTCGTGTTCGGCGAATATCATGTCGAAGATGTTGCCCGAGGCCGAGAAGGAGAACGACGCCTCCGGATAGTTGCTCCTGATATAGTTCTCCACGGAGCGTTGCACCCTCTCCACATCCGAAGCGTTATGGCATTTGAGATATACCGTGGCCTCCGATACGGAGCTTTGGTCGGAGTGCGACAACACGAACTGTTGCACCCCCGCCATCACGGTAGTCTGCTCTATCATATCCTCCACACCTACGGTTATGCGTTCCGAACGTCGTCCGTTCTCCTCGGCCGATATGCGTTGGTTCCAGTCTATCTTGACGAGCATGTCGTTATAGGTCATCTCGGGCAGCTTCTCCTTGTCTACCGCCTTGAACATGACCACTATGCCTACGACAGACACCGCAAGGAGGCTCCACACTACGCCGCGATGGCTAAGAAGCCACTCCAGACCGCGGTCGTAAACCGATATGACGCGTCCGAAATCGAGCCTCTCCAGACCGCGGCTCGGGATGAACCGCTCCTGTTTGCGATAGAGCCACCAGTAGTAGACGGGTATCACGGTGACGGTCACTATATATGCCGAGAACAGCGTTACGGTGACGGCCATGGCCTGGTCGTAGAACATGGCGCCCGCTATGCCGTTGATGAATATCAGCGGGATGAATACGGCGCATGTGGTCAATATGGAGCTCAACATGGGGGCCAACACCTCTTGCGTGCCGCCCACCACCGCACGTCGCAGAGGCTCGCCCCTCTGCCACCGTGAGGTTATGTTGTCTATCACTATTATGGAGTTGTCGACCATCATGCCTATGCCCAGCACCAACCCGGAGAGAGAGATGATGTTTACGGTAAGCCCCATGCAGTAAAATACCAACACCGAAAGAATCAGTGCGGTGGGTATAGTGAAGCTGACCAACAGGGGCGATTTCCAGTCCTGCATGAACAGAAAGATTATGACGCAGGCCAAAATCGCACCTATTACGATGTTGTTCCTCAGGTTTGATATGGAGTAGTCCAAAAGCTCCGTCTGGTCGCGGGTAACGGTGAACCTCATCTCGGGATAATCGGTGGCGAAATATTCCATCAGTTCGTCGAGCCCCTCTTTCAGCTCGGCCATTCTGGCATCGGACTGCTTTATGACGGCGAGCGTCACCGCGCTGTGGCCGTCGGAGCTTATCATACCCTGCCTTTTACGCGGGTGCTCTATCACGCGCGCTATGTCTGAAAGCTGGAATATGCGCCCCTCTACATTGAGATAGAGCCGCTTTATATCCTCCAACGAGGAGGCCTCCGATTTGAACTTGACGTTGTACTGATACTCGCCGTCGCGTATCGTGAGGTTACCCAGCTCTATGTCGGCACTACGGAGCATAAGCTCTATGTCGTCTGCCGTAAGCCCCGCCTGACGCAGAAGCGCCTCGTCCGGCATCACCAGAATCTCCGACTCCACAGTGCCGCTTATGTCGACCATAGCCACCTCTTCGAGCTGTTCTATGCGTCTTACTATAACGTTACGCACGAAATTGCTAAGGTCTGAGAATCTCTCCGACACGGGAAAAAGCTCGTCGTTAGCTCTCATCGTGGGGTTATCGTCGCCTATGAGCGATATGTTGATATAGAACGACGGTATGTCCGTGGCGCTCGCCTTTACCGCCTTGGGACGTTCGGTATCTCTGGGCAACGAAGACATGGAGCGGTCTATCTTCTCGTTGACCTCTATGAAGATGTAGTCGATGTCCTGCCCCTGCTCGAAGGTCAGCTTTATGACGCCTATGCCTTCGCGGGTCTCGCTGCGGATGTCGACCAAGCCCGGTATCTGAATCAGTTCCTGTCTCAGAGGCCTTACCACCGTCTCGTCCAGCTCGCGGGCCGCGGTCCCCTCCGAGCTTACCTGCACCGTAACGAACGGCGCATCCACGTCAGGCACCAGCCCCACAGGAAGCAGACCGCTACTGACTATGCCCAGTATCGTTACGACAAGCAGCACCATCGTTACGGCGATAGGCCGTGAAATCAATCTGTCTAACATAGCGAGCCTATTTTACGATGACCACCTCCGAATCCTCCGCCAGATTGAGATTGCCCGAAACGATAACGATGTCGCCCTCCTCCAGCTGTGCGTTACGCTCTTCGTTGGCATTCACCGCATACTCCGAGTCGTTGGCCATCTCCACGTCGACGTATGTCCACCCGGCCTTGCCGTTGTTCTTTATCTTGAAGAGCACCTCCATATTGTCGCGTATGACCACCGCGCTCTTGGGCACCACCAACCGTTTGCCGGCATCCTGACGCACTATCACCCTCGCGTTCATGCCGTCCACCAGCGAGCCGTCGTTGGCCACCTCGGCCGTGACGGCCACCTGACCCTTGCTGTCGATGCGCGGGTTGATCGACGTTATGCGCCCCGACATACGTTTGTCGCCGAAGCCGTAAGGTATTACCACCACGGGCTGACCCTTGCTCAGAAAAGAGTATTCCGACTCCAGCACGGAGAACTCCACCGATAGCCGGGAGTCGTCGAGAACGGTACAGAACTCGGCTTCCGACATCTCGGAGGCCTGTTTCTTTATGTCGGCCACCTTGCCTGAGAAGGGCGCGCGAAGCAGACACGCTTCCAGATTGCGCCGGGCCGACGCAAGGGCCATGTGGGCATCGGAGAAGCCGGAGCGTATCTTGGCCGTGCGCATTATATCCGCAGGCACCGACAGCGTGTCGTCCGCGGCATAGCCTAGCCCTATCAACACATCTCTCAGCTCTATGTCGGCCTTGGCCACGCCGAGCTCGGCCTGTTGCAGCTCGTGGCGCGCCTGACTGTCGTCCAGACGTGCTATCACATCGCCCCCCTTTACGCGCTCGCCGTTACCGAAACACACGGATGAGAGCACCCCTTGGGCCTTGAACGACAAGACACTGCGACGGTCGGCCGCAAGACGTCCGTTGCTTATTATCTCGCGCATGAAGTTTTTGAAACGCAAGGTGTCGACCCTAACCTCGTTTATGTCTACCTCGGTCTTTACACGGTCGTCTGAATTAAGTGCGTTATCGGTCGATTGGCAACTCAATAGCGTCGCTCCGGTCATGAGCATGGATAGTATGTAGCTGTATTTCATGATCTTGATTATTTTTGTATTATCTTGTCGAACTCCGCGCCTATGTCGTAGCCTGAGGCGAAATCGAACAGCGTCTTGCCGCGAAGAGAGTAGTAATATTTCCAATAGTCGGCCAGTGCCGAGATGAAGGCCTCCGTCGCTTGGTCGCGTTCGCTCTGGGCCGTATTCATGTCGGTAACCGAGACGGTGCCCTGACGGAAGTTGCTCATGGCTATTTCGTATCGCCTGTCGGCTATCTGGCGGGCTTTGAGCGCCACCTCGAACTGACTGCGTTGATTGTTGAACTGCTCGGTGAGTGTGAATATCTCGCGGCGGAAGTCGTTCTCTTTCTGTTCCGCCTGTGTGCGCGCAAGCTCCGAACGGGCCTCGGCCATCCTGACGCGACCGCGTCCCATACCCCAGTCGAATATGGGGAACGATACCGACAAGCCCACAACCTCCTGATCGAGCAACCCTTTATAGGCGCTGGAGAAGACATCGCTCGACTGCGACAGGCCGAAGCGGGCCGACAGTGTGGCGGAAGCGCCTCTCTGAGCCTTGGCACGGGCTACATCGGCCTCGGCCTGCAATACCGCTATCTCGTTTTCGAGCGTAAACGACGAGTTGTAGACCGCTTTGTCGATGATATCCCTGTAATCGAGCATCAGGTTGGGGATATCGGTGTCGAGCACAGGCTCCACATCGACATTCTCGCGCAGGCGCAACAGCGAGTTGAAAGCGAGCTGACTCTCACGCAGGGCTGTCTTGTTGGTGTTTATCGAGAGCGAGTCGTTGAACATGCGCAACTCCAACTGCAACACCTCGTCCTGAGTGACCGTACCGAGCTTAAGGCGCTCTCTGGCGACCGAGCTGAGCATACGCGTATTCTCGTAGTTCTTGCAGGCTATGTCGTATTTGGTCTTCTGGAGCAACAGCCCGAAGAAGAGATTGACGGCGGAGTATGTCACACCCTCCATCGACTCTATATAACAACGCTTGGCATACTCGTACTTCTGCGGCTCTATCTTCTTGTCCCACTTGAACTGATTGTAGGCGAATAGCGGTTGGGTATAGGAGAGGGTCACCGGCTGAGAGTAGTAGGTGTTGGTATGGGTGGGGTGGAACTGGTCGAGACGGCTCAGGTCGGAGTTCAGCGAGATGGTACCGCCCGTGAAGCTGATATTCTGCCGTATGTTGAGTCCGAGACTGTTCTGGAGGTTGTAGTTGCTGACGTAGTTCATGTCGCCTGTCTCCGAGTTCTGCAACAGACGTAGCGAACGGTCGAACTGAGCGAGGTTCGCCGTTACGTTGAGCGACGGCAGACGACTCGCCTTGAATGACTTGAACTCCCAGTAGGCGGCAAGGAAGGTATGTTTGGCTATCATGGCATCCACCGACTGGTCCTGAGCCGCCGCTATGGCCTCTTCGAGAGTATAGCTTACGGAGAGAAACGGCTCCGACATGGAGCCTCTCCACGTGTCGGAGGAAGTCATCTCATGCGCCGACGCCCAAAACCACCCCGAACTGACT
>CAMWRR010000049.1 GCA_947176715.1 uncultured Rikenellaceae bacterium
CTCAAGTCTGACACTCTCCACCAAATTAAAACCAACTATCTGTATGCCAATGCTGTCAATCCTCGCCTCAAACTGTTGCTTCGCAATGCGCGTCTGAGCGACGATTTGCGTTACCGCTTCTCCGACCGCACATGGAACGAGTGGCCTCTGACGGCGGAAAAATATCTCTCGTGGCTCACCTCCGAGAACAACCCCGGCGATGTGGTCAACCTCTTTCTCGACTACGAGACGTTCGGTTATCACCAGAGCGCCGACACCGGCATATTCGATTTCTTCGGTCGTTTGGTCGACCTCGCGTTGGCCGAGGGGTTGGTGTTCGACACGCCGCACCATATCATAGAGAAGTTCCAGCCGGTATCGGTGTTGCACATACCATACGCCATATCGTGGACTGACGAGGAGCGCGACCTTACCGCATGGTTCGGCAACGAGCTTCAGAACGAGGCCATATCGAAGCTCTACGCCCAGCGCGACAAGGTCTACGCCATAGGCGACGAGGGGCTGATGCACGTATGGCGATTCCTGCAGACATCCAACCACTTCTATTACATGAGCACCAAGTGGTTCAGCGACAATACGGTAGCCAACGTCAACCCCTACGGGTCGCCCTACGAGGCGTTCATCAACTACATGAACGTGTTGAGCGACTTCATTCGTCAGCTTGACGAGAGGGTTAGTGCTTTATAGATAGAGTGTCCCGGCCCTGTTTGTTAGCTTTCAGAGACTTGGAGGTAGCTTTCAGAGGTCGTATGCCCCCACACAGCGGTTCGGTTGGTGGGGTAGTGTGCTCTATATGTTAGGTGTCTCCGTATCGTTTGTCTCTTGGGTGAAATATTTTTCGACCTCTTCGAGGTGTCCGAAGAACTCCTCGCCGAAAGCGCGTATTATCGGCTCCTTGAGGGCGCGATATACCTTTATGCCGCTCCTCTTGCCGCATGCGACGGCATCGCGGCAGACGGCCCAGCGGTGGTAGTTGAGGGCGGTCATGTCGCCTATCTTGCTCAGACGTATGGGGTAGAGGTGGCACGATATGGGTTTGAGATAGTCTATGGCTCCGTCGCGTGCCGCGCGCTCTATGGCGCACAGTGTGACATCGCCGTCGCGGTATGAGTAGGCGCACTCGGCTCCGTCAACGAGTGGGGTCACAAAGTCGCCGTCCTCGTCTATTACGAATATGCCCTGCTCGTCGATGGCGGCGCGGCCCTCTTCCGTCATGTAGCGGCGGATTGTCTCTATGTCGGCGTCTATGCGCTCTATGTCGTCGGCATCCAACGGCGCTCCGGCGTCGCCCTCCACGCAACATATCCCCTTGCACGAGGCTAGGTCGCAACAGAAATACTCCTCGAACAGGTCGTCGCTTACTATCTTGTCTTCTATCTCTACCATGTTTCCGTGTTGTTTTTTGCAAATATAGCAAATATAGCCAAAGGCGAGGGCAGAGCAAAGGGAAAACGAAGAGTGAAATTTTGTTTCGGTGCCGGGTCACGCCTCGCGGCGGGCGGTGATACCGTTGCCTCTCGGACGGCACACCGCTATATTTATTCGGACCGGACATTGCGTCGGACGTTTGCCGGACTAAAAAAGGCTGTCTGCAAAGACAGCCTTTCGATACACGAACAAACGACGCGCTACCGCAGTTTGCGCGCACCGTCCGATATGACTACGGGATATATCTTGCACTCTATCCCGAAACGCTCCTTGTAACGTTCGCGGACAGCGGCTATGAAGCCGTCGTATCTGTCGGCCGCCACGAGGTTGATAGTGCATCCTCCGAAGCCGCCACCCATTATGCGCGAGCCGCTCACGCCGCACTCTTTGGCCACCTCGTTGAGAAAATCGATCTCTTCGCAGCTTACCTCGTAGAGTACGCTGAGCCCTATGTGCGTTCCGAACATCTTGCGTCCTACCGTCTCCATGTCGCCCGCTTCGAGAGCGCGGCATGCGTCGAGCAACCGCTCCACCTCCTCTATGGCGTAGAGAGCGCGTATGTAGTCCTCCTGACTTATGCGGCCTATCACCTCGTCAAGCCATTCGCGTTCGGCGTCACGCAGAAACTCCACCTCGGGGTGCTTTTTGCGTATGGCCTCCACGGCCCGCTCGCACGACTCTCTGCGACGGTTGTAGGGCGAGCCTACCAGCTCGTGCTTGACGCATGAGTCGACCAATACGAGTTTGTAGCCGTGCGCCTCGGGGTCGAACGGGTAGTAGACATATTCGCCCGTCTTGCAGTCGAGCCGCACGAGGTGTCCCGCCTTGCCGAACACGGAGGCGAACTGGTCCATGATGCCGCACTTGACACCCACGTAGTTGTGCTCGGTGGCCTGTCCTATCAGGGCGAGGGTCATCTTGTCGAAGCCGAGCGAGAGCATGTCGTTGAGCGCAAAGGCGTATGTGCTCTCGAGCGCCGCCGACGAGCTCATGCCCGCACCCAGAGGCACGTCGCCCGAGAATGCGGTGTCGAAGCCGGCTGTCTTACCGCCCCTCTTGGCTATCTCGCGGCATACGCCGAAGATATATTTTGCCCACAGAGGCTCCGGTGCGTCGCTCTCTTCGAGGCCGAACTCGCAGCTCTCGCCGAGGTCCAATGCCGTGGCGCGTACGCGGTCGGTGCCGTTGAGGCGTATGGCGGCCGTGATGCACTTGTCTACGGCCCCCGGCAGAACGAATCCGCCGTTGTAGTCGGTGTGCTCTCCTATGAGGTTGATACGGCCGGGGGAGGTGTAGACCGCCTCCCCTGTGCCGTAAAGAGCCTCGAATTTATCGGATATTAGGTTGATATCCATATCGTTATTTGTTAGTCATAACATCCTGCTGGCGAGGTTTGCAACCCACGAGGGCGTAGTAGAGCAGGAATACCTCGCATGCCGCTATGAGCAACCATGTCCACTCCCAGCTTCCGAGCATGTCGGTCAGGCCGCCCTGCACGAGGGGTATGATACCGCCGCCGAGCACGCCTATCATAAGGGCCGCCGAGCCTAAAGAGGTGTATTTGCCGAGCTTGGCGACTGCGAGCGAGAATATCGCGGGCCACATCACCGAGTGGCAGAGACCTACGCCTATGAGCAACCAAGGGTTCTTGAGCGCCATGCTCGCCAAGAGCAATATTATGGCCGCCGCCGAAGTGACGGTGAGCTGCATCTTGGCCGGCACTTTGCTTATGAACGATGCGATGAGTCGTCCCACGAGCATGCCGCCCCAGTACATAGAGGCCATCATGGCCGCCTTCTCGGCGAAGTTGTCGCCCAGCTCCTTGGCGAACGATACCACGTTGGTGCCCACAGCCACCTCTACGCCCACGTAGAAGAAGATGGCCGCTACACCGAGCACGAGGTGACGGAACGACCATATACTGCGTTCGAGCTTCTCGCCCGCCTTGGCCGTAGCGCTCTCTATTGTCGGCAGGTTGAGCTTGCTGACGATGAATGCGAGTATGGCTATCACGGCCATGAGGGCTACGAAGGGTATTTTAAGGTCGCCCACGGTGGCTGTGGTGCCGCCGAATATGACGTATGCCACGAAGAGGGGGCCTATTGTGGTGGCAATGGAGTTGCTGGTGCCGCCTATGTTCTGACGCTGTACGTCAGACGTGCCTTTCACCTGACAGTTGGTGAGGAACGGGTTGATTACCACCTGCATTATGGTGACGGCGCCGCCCACTATGAACGAGCCTGCTATGAACACGAAGAATGCAAGGGGTACGGATACGCTGCCCATCGGTATGTCTACGGGGCTGTAGACCTGCAGGAGCACCGACGCTTCGAATACGGCCAGACCCGCCACCATGAAGAGCAATGCCCTTACCAGCGTGCCTTTGTAGCCGAACCGGCTCACCCATTTGGCACCGGTGCCGCCGAATACGGGGTAGGCGAGGAACCACGAGAAGGTTATGAGGGTCATGAGCGTGTTCTTTATGCTGCCCGCATTAGAGAGCAACGCCTCCTTGATGGGTTCTTGGAATTGCTGGTTGATGTTGGTGAAGAACCCTACGAAGAAAAAGAGTATGACCATCACGATGAACGGTCCGGTATAACTCCTGACTTGAGTGTTTTGCATAATGATTCGTTTAAGGTTATGTAATGTTTTTGTGTTTGCGTCTTCGTGCGTCCGGTTTGTCAGACGTTGAAAATGCTTTGCGGAGTCGCATCTATGTGTCGTTTCCGTTTAGCCTTAGTCTGTTATCTCGTTCCGAACCTGAATATTATATGCTCCTCGTACACCTCCCCCTTTTTGAGCAACGGCGAGGGGAACTGCAACTTGTTGGGGGCGTCGGGGAAGTTCTGGCACTCGAGCGCCACGCCGTCGCGCGACTCTATCTCGCGTCCCCCCTTGGAGGTACCCGCCCCGCCGAGCCAGTTGCCGGTGTAGACCTGTATGCCCGGCTGGGTGGTGTATATCTTGAGCTCTATGCCGCTCTCGGGGCTGTATAGCGTGGCGGCGAGGGTCTCTCTGTCGCGCCGCCAGCCGTCTATGGCCCAGCAGTGGTCGTAGCCCGCGCCTATCTTTAGCGGCTCGAAGTCGGCCTCTATGTCGCGGCCTATCTCTTTGGCCTCACGGAAGTCCATGGGGGTGCCCTCCACCAAGGCCAGCTCCCCGGTGGGTATCTGCGTGGCGTCGGTGGGCAGGTAGCGCGAGGCCTCTATCTTCAACGTGTGGCCCAGCACCGACCCGCTGTCGCATCCCGAGAGGTTGAAGTAGGCGTGGTTGGTGAGGTTGACTATGGTGTCGCCGTCGGAGCCGGCGAAGTAGGTTATCTCCACGGTGCCCTCGTCGTCGAAGTCGTAGACAGCCTCGCATCCGAGCTCGGCGGGGTAGCCCTCCTCGCCCGCGGCGGAGGTGTAGGAGAATACCACGCGGTCGGTCTCCACGCGCGAGGTCCATATCCTGTTCTGAAAGCCGCCGGGGCCGCCGTGCAGATGGTTGACACCGTTGTTGCAGGCCAAACGATATTCCTTGCCGTCGAGGGTGAAACGCCCCTTGGCTATGCGGTTGGCGTAGCGGCCCACGCTCTTGCACATGGCCGCCGGGTCGTTGAGGTAGCTCTCATGCGAACGGTAGCCGAGCACCACGTCGCGCAGCTTGCCGTCGCGGTCGGGCACCTCTAACGACACTATGGCCGCACCTATGTTTATGACGCTGAGCCTCCAGCCTTTGGCGTTGGTCATGCGGTAGAGCACTATCGCCTGTCCGTCGGGCGAGAAGCCGAGCATCTCCTGTTCTATATCCATCTTATTATGGTTCAAAATCAGTGTATTACGCGAATGCGCCTAAGCATGCCCCTTGTTACAATGCGCCCCAAAGCGAGCGGGGATATTCGCCTTTCTCTATCAGCGCATTCAGCTTGGCCTCCACCTCGGGACGGTCCTCCTTGTAGGTGACACCGAACCATTCGGCACTGCTCGACAGCACTTTGAGACGGGCTTTGCCGCTGTGTATCAATATGTCCGTCATAAGGGGCATGAAAAATTCGGCCTTGAGGTTTTCGATGTTCTCGCGCAGGAATATCTTGAAATAATCCTCCGACTCCTTGAAGTAGTCGGGTGTGTAGCCGAACATGTTCATGCTAACGATAGTGTCGTCGGCCAGCGGGTGTTCGCCCTCGTCGTCGATGTAGACTATGCGTCCGTCTCTGCGCTCTATCTTGGTGCGTTCGGTTATCGACACCAGATATCCGTCGCCGTCTTTGGCGCACACGCCGCGCGATACGGTGCCGTTGTCCGAGAGGGTGTTCTTTACCAAATAACCGACCATACAATAGCGGCCTACAGCCCCTGCGGGCGACGAGCTGAGATATTCGTGGATAGTCTTGAATGCGTCGGATCCGTAGAAGTCGTCGGCGTTTATGACCACGAACGGGGTGTCTATCGCATCTTTGGCCATCATAACGGCGTGGTTGGTACCCCACGGCTTGGTGCGTCCCTCGGGCACGGTGAACCCCTCGGGCAGGTTCTCGAGCTCCTGATGCACGTAGTCTACCTTTATGCGGCCGCCGAAACGTCTCTCGTTGAATATCTCCTTGAACTCCTGCGAGAAGCTCTCGCGTATTACGAACACCACGCGGTCGAAGCCGGCCCGTATGGCGTCGTAGACGGAGTAGTCGAGGATGGCCTCCCCCGAGGGGCCGATGCCGTCCATCTGTTTGAGTGACCCGTATCGCGAGCCCATGCCCGCCGCAAGAATCAAAAGAGTAACTTTCTGCATAATAAATTCGCGTTTGTCTGTTTTTGTTACGCCAAAAGGGCTATCTTTGCATGAAGATATAAGAGTCCGTACATGCGGGGACACCGCTTGCCGGAGACTTCGCCTCGGCGGTATCGGGGCGGATAGGCTCCTGCCCCTGTCGGTCGCTTATGCCCGACATCGCTTGCTGGCGGTGTCTTGCGGATAACCGTAATGCAAATATACTATTTTATCCGATAAAATGTATCTTTGCGCAATGAATAACCTCGTTTTTTAACGTAATTCGAGCAGATGAAGTTACTGAATGTAATAAAACATGTCGTAGTAAATTTCAGACGTAAACATCGTATAAGTTTCCGCGACACTCACAGCGACAAGGAGTTATGGTATATATTCTTCTCGCCGATGAACCTGTTGCTGGCCTCGCTCACCACCCTTATAATACTTTTCGCCTTGGTGATGATGCTGGTGGCGTATACCCCCATTCTCGACCTTATCCCCGGTTATCCGGGCAACAAGTCGCGTCAGGTGTTGTTGCAGAGCGTGATGCGTCTCGACTCGTTGGAGCGTCAGATACGCATGTGGCAGATATACGAGCGCGACATATCGCTCATAATGGAGGGCAAGACCCCGGTGTCGGTGACCGCTTCGGCCACGATAGACTCCATACTCAAGACCCCTACGGCCGTGGTGCCCCCCTCGCCCGCCGACTCTCTGTTCCGGGCCGGCATGGAGGCGTCGCATGCCTCGGGCGGATTCATGCGTCGCGGCCCGGGCGGCAATGTCACCTCGTTCGAGGCCTACGCACCCTCGCGCGGCGTGGTCACGGACCGTTTCGACCCGGCGTCCGGCTCTTACGGCGTCACGGTGTCGGTGAGCGGCGAGCAACCGATAGTGGCGGTGATGAACGGCGTGGTGGTGCTCTCCACATGGACTCCGTCGGAGGGATATGTGGTTCAGTTACAGCATAGCGGCAGTATGTTGTCTTCTTACAAGCAGCTGTCGCGTCTGCTCAAGAAACCGGGCGACCGCGTGCGTGCCGGCGAGGTGATAGGCTATGTGGGCGGCAGTGTCCGTAGCGATGTCGTCACCTCCGAGGATACCCGCACCACCTATTACTACGAGTTGTGGGACAACGGCGCGCCGGTAGATCCCGAAAGCTATATGTTATTCTGATGAGACAGCGATTGGCCATACTCGGCTCCACGGGCTCCATAGGCCGTCAGACCCTCGAGGTGGCGGCCGCCTATCCCGACCTCTTCGAGGTGCGCATACTCACTGCCGGCCGCAACTGGGAGCTTCTGTGCGAGCAGGCGCGCCGCTTCGACGTCGACAGCGTGGTGATAGCCGACAAGAGTCTTTATCCGCAGGTGCGCGACGCCCTCGCCGACACCATGATAAAGGTGTTCGCCGGCGAGGAGTCGATAGAGTATGCGGCAGGCTCCTCCGAGGTAGATACCGTGGTGGCCGCCATAGTGGGTTTCGCGGGGTTGTTCCCCACCGTGAGCGCGATAAAAGGCTCCAAGAAGATAGCCCTCGCCAACAAGGAGACGTTGGTGGTGGCGGGCGAGAGGATAATGGAGCTGTCTATAGAGCATAAGGCCCCTATCGTGCCGGTGGATTCCGAACACTCGGCCATATTCCAGTCTCTGGCGGGCGAGAGCAGCCGCACCATAGAGAAGCTGATACTGACGGCCTCGGGAGGTCCGTTCAGGGATTATACCTCCGAGATGTTGCGCAGTGTCACTCCCGAGCAGGCCCTCGCGCACCCCTCGTGGGTGATGGGGCGCAAGATAACGATAGACTCGGCCACCCTCATGAACAAAGGCTTCGAGGTGATAGAGGCCAAGTGGCTTTTCGGAGCAGACCCCTCGCGCATAGAGGTGGCGGTGCATCCCGGCTCGGTGGTGCACTCCATGGTGCAGTTCACCGACGGCGCCGTCAAAGCCCAGCTCGGCACCCCCGACATGAGGCTTCCGATACAATACGCCCTTACATTCCCCGACCGTCTGCCCATGCAGGGCGAACGGCTCAGCTTCGACGGCCTTACCCTCGGCTTCTCTAAGCCCGATACCGACAGGTTCCCGTGTCTGAGGCTTGCCTACGAGGCCATGGAGCGCGGCGGCGACGCCCCGTGCGTGGTCAATGCGGCCAACGAGGTGGCGGTGGAGGCGTTCCTCGACGGCAGGATAGGATTCTGTCGCATAGCCGAGCTGATAGAGCAGGCCATGAACAAGATGTGCTCGCTGTCGTCGCCCACTCTGGACGATTACCGTCTGTGCGACAAGGCGACGCGTGAATATGCTAATTCTATAATCTGATGGATATTCTGATCAAAATAGCACAGTTGGTGTTGTGCCTCTCCATATTGGTGATGGTGCACGAGTTCGGACACTTCATGTTCGCCAAGATGTTCGGGGCGAGGGTGGAGAAATTCTACCTCTTCTTCAATCCCTATTTCTCGCTGTTCAAGAAGAAGATAGGCGAGACGGTCTACGGCATAGGCTGGGTGCCTTTCGGCGGTTATGTCAAGATAGCCGGCATGATAGACGAGTCGATGGATACCGAGCAGATGAAGCAGGAGCCGCAGCCGTGGGAGTTCCGTAGCAAGCCGGCATGGCAGAGGCTTCTCATAATGGTGGGCGGCGTGATGATGAATCTCGTCCTCGCCTTGGTCATATACGTAGGTATGAGCTACCATTACGGCGAGAGCTACATAGCCGCCTCGGACGTGAAGAACGGTTACAGCTTCGGCGAGCTGGGCCATGAGATAGGTTTCAAGGACGGCGATATCATAACGGCGGTAGACGGCAAGCGTTTCGACAACTATCTCGATATAATGTCGCAGATAATAGTGTCGGGCACCTCCGAGGTGGAGGTGTTGCGCGGCGGCGAGGCTGTCACGGTCAGCGTCACCGAGGAGTTCACGCCGCGTCTGCTCTCAGGTCGCGAGCCGCTGTTCTCGTTGCGAATACCCTTTACGGTCGATTCGGTGGTTGCGGGTTCTGCGGCGGCGCAGGCGGGGCTTATGGCGGGCGACTCGCTCGTCTCGGTCAACGGCGAGGCGATGAGCTTCCGCGACCAGTTCATAACGGCGTTCCGTTCGTCGGCCGGCGACACGCTGAGTCTCGGCATCCTGCGCGACAGTAGCGGTGTCATGCGCAGCCTTGCCTTGCCGTTGGTCGTTCCCGACAGCGGCATCATAGGCACCATATCCACCACCGACATACTGGCCTATTATCCGCTCACCGAGCGTCGTTTCTCGTTCTGGCAGGCGATACCCAACGGCTTCAAGCGGGCCGGAGACCAGATAGGCAACTACGTCAAACAGCTCAAGCTCATAGTCAACCCCGACACCGAGGCCTACAAGTCGGTAGGTTCGGTGGTGTCTATGGGCAAGTTCTTCCCCCCGGAGTGGGACTGGTACCGCTTCTGGAACATTACCGCCCTGTTCTCCATAATGTTGGCGGTTCTCAACATATTGCCCATACCCGCTTTGGACGGCGGACATGTCGTGTTACTGCTCTACGAGGTGATAACGCGCCGCAAGCCGAGCGACAAGTTTATGATGGGGGCGCAGACGGTGGGTATGATACTGTTATTCCTGTTGATTGCCTTTACCTTGGGTAACGATATCCTGAAACTGATAATGGGGCGGTAACACCTCGCACCTCGCGGTGGGCAGGGGTGCGTTTTTCTCGGTGATGCTGTGTGGATTCGTGTCGGCACGTTGTGTTTGTCGATGCGAAATATGTGTGCCTCGCATTTCGAGGTGGGCGGAAAACTTCTCCAAAACGGAGGTCTGCAATATAAACTATTATTGCCGTCCGATAAAAATTCAAAACATCCGCACAATTATATATAAATCGACA
>CAMWRR010000050.1 GCA_947176715.1 uncultured Rikenellaceae bacterium
TGTCGGATGTGAGCTTGGAGATGATGTCGCCCTTGCGCTCGTTGGAGAAGAAGCGCACGTTGAGGCGCATGACATTGCGGTAGAGGGCGTCGCGCAGGTTCTGCAACGTATGTATGCGGAAGTTCTCCATTATCTTCTGGGAGGCGAAGCGGAACGCATTGCTCAACAACACCGACACCACCACCACGCCGGCAAGGAATCTCAACACGTCAGGCAACGAATATTCGGCACCGAAACGCAAGTTTATCAGATATTTGAGAACATCTTCCAGATATTCCGGTTTCAGTGCGAACTGCGGCATCGAGGTGACGGCACGCGTCATGGTCTCGCCGTCGAACAAGGTGTTCAGAAGCGGGATTATGAGCGTGAATGTCAGTGTGTTGAACACCGCATGCAACACCACGCAGAAGAAATATGGAACGGCATATACGCCTACCGGGCTGGCAAACTTGAATATTCTAAGGAATGTCTTCATCCGAAAATCTGTGTGTTACCGGCAGACCGTCGCCCGCCGCGATTCGTATTGCTCCGACCTCTTATGCCTCGGTGTTGTGAACATGCCGTCGCATACGTGACGGGAGGAACCCCTCCGGCACAGGCGGCTTGCGGTCGGTCTTCCGCCGCATGTCGTTAGAGGAACGAGTAGTCGCGCGAATATCCGAGCATCTGTTCGGTATAGTCGTCGGGATAGCTTATGACTATGTCGGCTATCGTGTCGTCTTTGCCGTGGGGCACCGGTTTGCCCTCCTTGTCCACAGGGGTGAGCACGGGGTTGACGAAACCGCTGTACGGCGCTATGTCGAGACGGGCGAAACGCTCCAGCACCTCGGCATGCAGCTCGGGGTCGACCTTGACACCGTAATCCTCCACGAGCTTGCGTCCCGCCTCGAAGTCGCCCTCGCTCTTGATGCGCTGTATCTCGCGGAGCAGCTGTCCGAAGAGGTCGCGCAGCTTGTCGTAGTCGTTGATTACCACGTATCTCTTGCCGTTGTCGGCCACGACGAACTCTATCACGTTGTCGGCCTTGCCATGCTCGTAGCACCAGCGCGCTATGAGCTGACGGTCGCGCATGTGGGCCTCGGCTATATCCTTGCCCGGCTCTATGCGGGTGAGCTGGCCCATGATGCCGTTGAATACGGCGTTGTAGTAGCCCGCTTTCATTACCTCTTTGCTCGGCACTATGCCTAACTCTATGAGCTTGTCGTCGCCCAGATAGTAGAGGGCGAAGAGGTCGGCGCGCGCCTCCTCCAGTGTGGAGCCGTAGTTCTTTAGCTCGTCGCCCTTGACTCCGGGGGCCAGCTTGCCCGAGCCGTGACCGAGACATTCGTGCATGTCGGTGTGCAGGTCTCCGGCCAAAGCGCCCCATTTGCGGGCCAGCTCCTTGTCCTCGTCGCGGAGGGTGAACTCGTCCGCGAAGCCGTTACCCTCGGCCACCTCGTTGTAGGCGTGGGTGATGTTCTGTATGGTCACCGACTTGGAGCCGTGGTCGCGACGGATCCAGTCAGAGTTGGGCAGGTTGATGCCTATGGGGGTGGCGGGATAGGAGTCACCGCCTAATTGCGCCACCGTTATGACCTTGGCCGACACACCCTTGACAGCCTCTTTCTTATAGGCCGAGTCGATGGGCGAGTTGTCCTCGAACCACTGGGCGTTGCGGCTCAACACCTCTGTGCGCTTTGTGGCCTCTATGTTCTTGAAGTTGACGTTGGCCTCCCATGCCCCCTTGTAGCCGAGCGGGTCTTCGTAGCTCTCTATGAAGCCGTTGATGAAGTCCACCTGGCTGTCGCCGTCCTCCAGCCACAGTATGCTGTAACGGTCGAACTCTTTGAGGTCGCCGCTCTTGTAGTACGACACGAGGGCCTCTATGGTGGCTCTCTGCGCGGGGTTCTCCGCTACCGTGGCCGCCTTTTCGAGCCAGTAGACTATCTGTTCTATGGCGGGGGAGTATGTGCCTCCCATGCGCCATACCTCCTCGTATATCTTGCCGTCGCGTTTGACCAGACGGCTGTTGAGCCCGGCCATGACCGGCTGCGGATCGGTGCTGTCTATGAGTGCGGCGTAATACTCCTCGGCCTCTTTCTGGGTGACCCCGTCGTAGTAGTTGACCGCCGCCGATGCCACCATGTCGATGCCGTCGCGCTGGTCGCAGAGGGTGGGGTATAGCTCGGGGTCGAATATGGCGGGCTTTATGAGGGCCAAAAGCTCCTCCTTGCCGGCGAGCGACGGGGTGGCCGCCGCGAGCGAGTCGAAATAGCTCTCGGTGAAGCCGGGCACGAATTTGTCGTTGGAGTAGTGGTGGTGTATGCCGTTTGCGAACCACACTTTCTTGAGGTATTTCTCGAACTGTTTGAAGCGAGGGTCGTCGCTGTCGCCGCCGTAAGAGAGGTATATCTCTTCGAGGGTCTTGCGTATGGGCAGGTTGAGGGCGAATTTCTGGTCGTAGAGTATGTCGCGTCCGCACAACGCCGCCTGCGACAGATAGTAGACCAGCTTCTTCTGTCTGAGCGAGAGCGAGTCGAAGTCGGGAACCTGATAACGCAACACCTTAACGTCGTCGAATCTGTCTATCTGCCATTTAAAATCGTTAGCATCCATCTTTTCGTCGTTTTGACGGCCGCACCCCACAGCAAGGAGAATAGCGGCGCATATCAATATGCCTTTTTTCATCATATAGGTTATTAATTAGGGCATTTGGCCGGAAAACATTATCTTTGCTTTCGGAAAAACAGCCCGGGCGACGTGTGGACGGACTCGGTGCCGTTATGGCGGTGTTCGTCCTGTCTGCGCCCTATTTTTACGACAAATATAGCAAAATATGACCAAATATATCCTTTCGGAGGTCAAAACAGCCGCCGACCGCCGACAATTCCTCGATGTGGTCGACCGGATATATGCCGCTTGCGACGAATATATCCGGCCTTGGGACCACGACATAGAGGGTGTTTTCGACCCCTCCAAGAACCGTCTTTTCGACGGAGGAGAGGCCATAAGATGGGTGCTCCTCGACGATAAGGGCGAGGCGGTGGGTCGCATAGCCGCCTTCTACAACCGCAAAAACGCGTTCGACACGGCGGAGCAACCCACCGGAGGATGCGGCTTCTTCGAGTGCATCGACTCCAACGAGGCGGCCGCCGTGCTCTTCGACGCGGCACGCGACTGGCTCTCTTCCCGCGGCATGGAGGCTATGGACGGTCCGGTCAACTTCGGCTCTCGCGACACATGGTGGGGGCTGTTGGTGGACGGTTTCTACCCGCCCATCTACGGCATGAACTACAACCACCCCTACTACAAGCACCTGTTCGAGGATTACGGCTTCAGAAACTATTTCGACCAGTACTCGTTCCGTCGCGACATGATAGGCGACGACCTCAACGAGGCGGTATTCAACAAGGCCGGACGTCTGGAGCAGAATCCCGACTACGAGTTCCGTTCGTTGCGAAAGAGAGACCTCGCCACCGCCGGCGAGAGCTTCCGCACCATATACAACAAGGCGTGGGCCGGCTTCAACGGCGTGTCGCCCATGACCGAGGAGCAGGCGCGCGAGATGATGAGGTCGCTCAAACCTATCATCGACCCGAGGCTGATAGTCTTCGCCTATCACAAGGGCGAGCCTATCGGTTTCTTCGTCAACGTGCCCGACATAAACGGCGCCATACGCCATCTGCACGGCAAGTTCGGTCTGTGGGCCAAGCTCAGGTTTCTCTATCATCTAAAGATAAAACGTTCGTGCCGTACCGTCATGGGGCTTGTCTTCGGGGTGTTGCCCGAGTATCAGGGCAAGGGCATAGAGTCCGGCATGATAGGCCATTTCAAGAAGGTTGCCGACAGTATCCGCGGAAGTTACGATGCGTTGGAGCTGGTGTGGGTCGGTGACTTCAACCCTCTGATGATAAGGATGGTGGAGAGCTATGTGGTGGCCAAAAGATACAAGACCCACACCACCTATCGCTATCTGTTCGACAGAGACAAGCCCTTCTCGCGGTGCCCCCGGGTGTCGAGGAGTCGCAAGGCTGTGCTGGAGGAGAGACAAAACGGTTAGAAGATGAATCTGCTCGATATAATATTCGTAATTCTCTTTATCTATGCCTTGGTCAAGGGTTACAGGGCGGGGCTTATACTCGAGTTGTGCGGTATAGTGGGCGTCATAGCGGCGGCCTACCTCTCCTATCGTCTGGCCGATGAGATAGCCGTATCGCTCTTTCCGTCGTTCTCGTTCAGTTACCCGCTGTCGTTCGTTATCGTCTTCGTTGCGGTGCTCGTCGTTATAGGCATGGCGGCGCGGGTGGTGAGCCGTGTCATCAACTTCACCGGCATGGGCATGATAAACAAGATGTGCGGCGCCGTGGCATCGTTTCTCAAGATGGCCATAGTGCTGGCTGTGTTCGTGGCTCTGTTCAACGGTCTCAACAACATGACAGGGTGGATCAAGCGCGACAGTCTCCGAGGCTCCGCCGGTTATGTGGCTCTTTTGTCGCTGTCCGATACCTTCTTCCCGCGCATCGACTTCAAGGGGCCGGCAATGTCCGAGGAGATATTGCGCGGCATATCGGAACAGCTCGGCACGGGTGCCCTCTTTATGGAGGGCGATTCGGTTCGCGCTCCGGAACGTAAGAAGGGGCCGTCGCCGCTCGACAGCGTTATAGAGGTGTTGCGTCGCAAAGCGGCCGATACGTCGCTCTCCGACGCCAACGGCATATCGGTGGCAACGGTGGACATAGACAGCATCGTAGCCAAAGGGGGCGACAAGATTGACCGTATCATAAACATTATAGCCGAATGAGAGGTGTAGTCACAAAGAGCACCGGCAGCTGGTACGAGGTGGAGTGCGACGACGGTCTGTCGCTCAGATGCCGTCTCCGCGGACGGTTGCGGCTGGAGGGGGTGCGCACCACCAACCCTTTGGCCGTGGGCGACATGGTGACGCTGGAGCCGGAGGGTGACGACGGCAACCGCGGCGTGATAACATCCTTGGAGCCTCGCCGCAACTACATAATACGCCGCTCTACCAACCTCTCCAAAGAGGCCCACATAATAGCGGCCAATATAGATACGCTCTTTCTGGTGGCTACGCTCGATTTCCCTCCGGTGAGCCTCGAATTTATCGACCGCTTCCTTGTGACGGCGCGGGTGTATCGTGTGCCGGTGGTCATTGTGCTCAACAAGATGGACCTTTTCGAGGGGGAGGAGTTCCGCCCGTTCGTCGATAACTTCCGCTCCATATACGAGAGGGCCGGCTACAAGGTTGTGGAGTGCTCGGCTCATGAGGGGCGCGGCACCGACACCGTCAAAGAGATGATGATAGGGCGCGTGTCGCTCTTCTCGGGCAATTCGGGGGTGGGCAAGTCTACCCTGATAAACGCCGTGGCCCCGCATGTCGAGGCGCGCGTAGGCGACATATCGGCGGCCCACTTCAAGGGACGCCACACCACCACCTTCTCCGAGATGTTCAAGCTGCCGGAGGGTGGATACATAATAGACACCCCGGGCATCAAAGGGTTCGGCCTCATAGACATAGAGCCGGAGGAGGTGGCCCGCTACATGCCCGACCTCTTCGAGCTGAGCGAGGGTTGCCGCTTCTACAACTGCACCCACACCCATGAGCCGGGATGCGCCGTCAAGGCCGCCGTAGAGAGCGGCGAGCTGTCGGCGGAGCGTTACAACAGCTACCTCAAGATGGTGGAGAGAGACGAGAAATACAGATTATAACATGGAAATACTTGCCAAACGGTTTCTCCGGCACGTCGGTCAGACCTCGCCCGCCCCTATGGGCATAACGGTGGAGCGTGCCGAAGATATATACCTCTATACCCCCGACGGTCGCCGTTACATAGACCTTATCTCGGGTGTGTCGGTCAGCAACGTGGGCCACTCCAACAAGGCGGTGACGGAGGCGGTCAAACGTCAGGCCGACAGTTACATGCACCTTATGGTCTACGGCGAGATGATACAGAGTCCGCAGGTAGATTTCGCCACCGCCATACTCCGTCACACCCCCGAGGCCATAGACTGCCTCTATTTTGTCAACTCGGGGAGCGAGGCGATAGAGGGTGCGCTCAAACTGGCCAAACGATACACGGGTCGCACCGAGCTTATATCGTTCCGTAACGCCTACCACGGCTCCACGCACGGCGCCCTCTCAATGATGGGGAGCGAATACTACAAGAGCGCCTTTAGGCCCCTGCTTCCGGATGTGAGGCAGATAACGTTCGACGACATAGCCTCGTTGGACGCCGTGACCGAGAGGACGGCGGCGGTGCTGATAGAGCCTGTGCAGGGCGAGGGTGGATATTTCGCCTCGTCGCCGGAGTTTCTATCGGCGTTGCGCAATCGTTGCGACAGAACGGGCGCCATGCTAATCTTCGACGAGATACAGAGCGGTTTCGGACGTACCGGTAACATCTTCGCATGGGAGTGTTACGGCATAGCTCCGGATATAATCTGCATGGCCAAGGCTATGGGGGGAGGTATGCCGCTCGGAGGTTTCGCCGCCTCCTACGAGGTGATGAAGACGCTCACCTTCGACCCTGTGCTCGGCCATATAACCACTTTCGGCGGCCATCCGGTATGTTGTGCGGCCGGGTTGGCGGCGTTGAAATACATCGAGGACAACGCTCTTGTCGATGCCGTCCCTGACAAGGAGAGGCTGTTCCGCTTCTTGCTCTCCGGGCTGCCGCACCTGAAGGAGATACGTAGCGTAGGGCTTATGATAGCCCTCGACTTCGGCGACGAGCTGTTACGCGAAAAGGTTACGTCGGAGTGCGTGTCGCGCGGACTCGTCACAGAGAGCTTCCTGTTCTGCCCTACGGCCATGCGCATAGCACCGCCGCTTACCATAACCGAGTCACAGATAAGAGAGGTGTGCGCGATAATAGTCGAGGCTGTGGAAAAGGTGTTGAAAAACGGTTGATTCGCTGTTTGAGGGATGTTGAAATGTGCTCGGTAAGATGTAGGTAAATCCGGCCTTTTATGCCGAGACTGGTCTTTACGAACCGCCTGTGTTTAATGCCCGGATGTGTATTACGCTCCTCTGGCCGCTCGGTTCGGTAATTGTAACGGCTTTTATCTGTCATCCGGTCAATAACCGTTATAAATAGAGTGCACCCCAAAAGTTTTGCATTTGACTTTTGGGGTGCACTCTATATTGGACCTTATTTCATATAGAAGTTCTACTGACCATCCTTATTGCGTCGTTTTATCAGATATATCTTCGATTCGGTGCCAGATGCCAGGCGTTTGATATTCTTGCGGTGCGTCAGTATCAGCAACACGGCCACCACTATCCCGAATATCACCATCTTGATGTCTTCGTGGCGCAGGGCCAGTATTATGGGAAAACATACCGCGCCTATTATGGAGCCGAGCGAGACATAGTGGCTTACGGCGAGCACTACTATGAACACCCCGAGGGCCAGCAATGTGGGTACGGTAGCCACCGCCACCATTGCCCCGGCTATAGTGGCTACGCCTTTGCCCCCTTTGAAGCCGGCGAACACGGGGAATATGTGTCCTATCACCACCGCCACTATCAGGAACATCTGCAAGGTGAACAGTTCGGTGCTGTCCGCCTGATAACCGTTGAGGCGCATGGCTATCAACGATAGCTTGACGGCGGCGAAACCTTTCAGAAAGTCTATGGCGAAGACCGGAAGCGCCGCCCGACGCCCCAATACGCGCAAGGTGTTGGTGGCTCCGGCGTTGTGGCTTCCGTGGTGTCGTACGTCTACGCCGTAGAACCGTTTGCCTATCCATACCGAGCTGGGTATGGAGCCTAACAGATAGGCGGTTATTACAAGTATGATATTAAGTAACATTTTGCGGTGAGTTTGGTTATGCGGTAATGTTTTGGATGTTTGCGGCGGCTGACTCGTCGATAGTCTCCTCTTTTCCGTATATTTTGAGCGACATCTTCTTGACTATCACTACGAAGAAGCCTGTGAGGATAAGGTTGAAGACTATCGTGAGCAACGATATTATAAGGAGCGGTCCGCCTAATCCGTAACCTATGGCTATGAATATTATGCCGGCTCCCACCTCGCCTCGTGTGAACATGCCTATGGAGAGGGCCAGACGCTCTCTGACGGGTCGGTCGCGGTAGAAGAAGAGCGGGACGAGTTTGCCGAGGTTGGAGAGTGTGGTGACTATCACCACGTTGAGCGCTATCACTCCCCAGCTCATCTGCGGTATTCCCGATATGGCGGTGGGTGAGACGGCGGCATCGAGGTCTATGCCTATGAACAGAGGCGTGCTCAACCCTACCAGCAACATGAACAGATAGGATATGCCGGTGGATATCTTGTGCTCCAGCCTGCTCTCGGTATGGTGCGACGTGTGCATTATCATGCCGAGCACGAATGCCGGCAACAGCACCTCTATATGCACGGCGCTGTCGACACCGAACTTGTATTTGGTAAAGAGATACAGCCCTTGAAACACGGCCACCAAGCCCACCGAGTAGAGCACCAAGGCCCACCAGCTCTGGTTTAGCTTGTGCTTTTTGAGCCTTTTCCATCCCACTATCAATAGGGCGGTTACCACTGCGAGTATGACGAGCAGTTGCCATTTAAGCCCTATCATCATCACCTGCAAGGGTATCATCAGCAGAATCGTGTCGAGGTCGTCGAATATGGCCAGCACCTGCGTCTTCTTGTATATCCATTTGCCGGCAAGCCCTGCCCCGGCCAACATGGTGAAGAGTATGCCGGCGGATGTTGGTGCGGCGAACCGGCTCAGAAGAAGCGTCTCCTTCCATGCGTCCCAGTCGTAAAAGGCACCTTCAGGCAACAGCCACATGTAGTAGAGCGCTATCATCAGCCACGGTGCGGCGGCGGTGGCCATAGCTATGAAATAGTCGGCGGTGTAGCTCCGCCATTGGCTCTTGTCTAGCTCGAACTCGCGTCCGACGTTTATCATTATATAGGCCAAACAGATGAACAGCAATGTGTCTATGCCGTACTTGACATTACCATAGACATCCCCTCCCAACTCTACGGGAATTATCTGGGAAAAAACAAGACCTATAATAAGGAAAACGGAGAACAGAACTATTTTCTTCACTCGTATAAGTTTATATTTTGCCGTAAAGATAGTGATAAAATGCCAATACTCCTAAAGTAGTCCGTTGCAGAGTTATGTTGCCGGCGGTGATATTCCATGTGTTATTTCGGAGTCCGGGCGATATTTATCGGGAAAATCGGTGACATAGCCTTGTCGGATGTAGAAAAACTGCGTACATTTGCCGGTGTTAACGGCGGTACGTTTTTTGCCGTTGGGTCAGACGAAACTATAACAAACCATTAATGATATGAAAATCAAAGCAATCGTTTTGGCTGCCATTGTAATGTCGGCGGCTACCGCATGCACGGGTAATGCGGGTTCGGTATCGATCAAGACGTCGCAAGACTCGCTCTCTTATGCCATAGGCGTATCTATGGGTTCGCAGCTCAAGTCGTGGGGCTTCCTCGACACCGACATCGACCCCGCCGTAGTGGCAGGCGGTCTCAAAGACGCCTTCTCAGGCAAGGAGACCAAAATCTCAGCACAGGAGGCCGGTGAAGCCATGCAGCAGTATGTGATGACCGTGATACCCAAGCGCAACAGAGACAACAGCATCAAGTTCCTCGAAGAGGCTCAGAAAGAGGCCGGTGCGCAGGTTACCCCGTCGGGTATCGTATATGTGGTTGTGGACGAGGGTAATGTCGACCTCAAACCCACCCTTCAGGATACCGTCACTGTCGATTACGAAGGCAAGCTGTTCGACGGCAAGGTGTTCGATTCGTCGATAGAGCGCGGCGTGCCCGCCACATTCCCCCTCAACGGCGTTATTGACGGCTGGAAAGAGGGTATGCAGTTGGTGGGCGAGGGCGGCCACATCAAATTGTGGATTCCCTCTAACCTTGCTTACGGCGAATACGGTTCTGGCCCTATCGGCAGCAATCAGGCCCTCTTCTTCGATGTAACGCTCAAGAAGGTGGAC